>JAQVXM010000014.1 GCA_028709185.1 Minisyncoccota bacterium
ATTTTTTCCACTCCCGCCCCATCCGCCGTTCTAAAACAAGCCGCCGTATTATAAACACTTCTAAAATCGTTCAATATTACCGTCATTTTTCTTTTCTTCTTTATTTGCATTCTTTTTTAAGAATTTCGCCTTTTACTAAACTTTCCCAATTTATTTCATCAATCTTTTTACCTGTTTCATCGTAAAAAATAACTCCATTTTTCTCATAAGCCAAATTATATGATTTTGGCCATAAAATATCCGCCACTCCGCTATATCCTTCACTATTTCCAAAAATCATCTGTCCTTTTCCTGATATGCTTTTTTCTGTTAACAAACCTGCGGAAACAAGAGTCGTCTCCATTCCTGTTGATGATTTTTTCTTTATTGTCCAACCCTCTAAATTTATTTTCTCGCTTCCTAAATTCACTACTTTTATATACTCATCATCTGCGTTTCCATCACTTCCCGCTTTCACCTCGCTGAAACAAATTTTTCCTTCCGAAATTGCGCTTTCCGCCACGCCTGCCGGCTCATCTCTATTAATCTCTTTTTCTTCTCCGTTTCCTGCCACTCCTCCACTTGCCGCGATTGCCACTCCGTTATCGCTTCCCGGTGTTCCGCCGGATACTAAAGAATCTTTCCACTCCAAAGTTATCCAATCTCTTTCCATTGTTCTTTTTTCTTTGGAATTTCCTGCCGGCCAATCTTTGTTAGCCTCCGCTTTATCAATTAAATTGCAACTCTCATCAAAAAGATAAATTCCCTCATCTTCGTTTCCTAAAGCCCCTTTATAAATTATTCCCGCCACTACCCCTTGAATCGTATTATCGTCTCCTCTTTCTAAAATCATAATTTCTCTCGCCTTCATCTTTTTTCCTTCTGAAAAAACAATATTTAAATTTCCGTCTTTATTTCTTATTTCCCATCCGCTTAAATCAACTTCGTTCTGTGTTGTGTTTTTTAATTCCATCCATTCGTCACTTGCGGAAATTCCGGTCCCCATCCACGCCATTTCTGAAAAATAAACCCCCCTTCTGTCTGGAACTTTATAATCGTCCAACATGCACTTTCCGCCACTTTCCGTCTGTTTTGTTAAATTCTGATCTGAAATTTTTCCGTTTCCCGATTCCAAATTTTCTCCGCTTATTTCCACTTTATCGGTTTTAAGCTCTACTGTTGCCCCCGCCATATTTATATTTAAAATAATTTGTTGCGGAAAAATTTCCCCGCCTGTTCCCGCTATTTTATCTTCCGTAAAATTTTTCTCGTCCTCCTCTGCTGATTCTTTCTCTTTTTCGCTGGAAACTTCATCTCTTGAAGTCTCTACTTCCGCCAACATCTTTTCTCCTGAAAAGGTTCGGTGCAAATCCGCCCATAAATCATTTCCCGCCACTCCGAAACTTCCGGTTAAAAATCCTCCCATAAATATCATTACTCCAAAAATTGCCAAAACTCCTCCATTCATAAAAAGATTATAATCCGCTTTCTTTCTAAAAAAAATTACCGAAACTTCTTTTGTAAAAAAATCAGAATTTCTTAAATTAAGAAAAATATAAAATTATCACAATCAACTTCCTTATTTATAAATATTTTTTACTGATTTTTTTTATTCAACCATTCCTGAATATTCATCACCGCTTTCACTGCGTCTCCGGCTGAAATATTATTTTGTTTATATAAAACATCAGACACATCTCCAGCCGCCCAAATTCCCAAGCAAGATGACATTTGTGTTTTATGATCTATGATTATCTCTCCTCTTTCATTTAAATTAACTAAATCTTTTACCATTTCCGAATTTGGAACAGATCCGATTTCCACAAATACTCCCTGCACCGAAAGCTCCTTTTTTTCACCGTTTCTTAAATCTTCATATTTTAATCCTTTCACTATCGCCTCTCCTAAAATTTCTTCAACCTTTGACTTTAATACTATTTCCACTTTTCCGCTTGCTTTCACCTTTTCCTGAGTTATCGCGTCTCCTTTTAAAGAATCTCCGAATTCCAAAAGATAAATTTTATTAGCATAAGGCACAAGATCCAAAGCCGACTCCAAACCGGCATTTCCTCCTCCAACCACCGCCACATCTTTTCCGCGAAAAAGAGGCGCATCGCAAGTTGCGCAATACGCCACTCCTCTCCCTATAAATTTTTCTTCTCCCTCTACTCCCAATCTTTTTCTCCTTGATCCAAGCGCCAAAAAAATCGCTTTTGTTTCAAACTGATTTCCTCTTTTTGTTGTTACTAAAAATTCCTCGCCCTTCTTTTCTATCTTCTCCGCCCAATCCATAACTATCTCTAAATCCTTCTGCGCTTGTAAATGTTTTTCAAATTTTCTTGCTAAATCCGCTCCGGAAATAGCCACTTCTCCAATCCAATTTTGAATTTCTTCGGAAACCACCGATTGTCCTCCGAATCCGTCTGAAATAAAAACCGTTTTCATTTTTTTTCTCGCCGCGTATACTCCCGCCGCCGTTCCCGCTGGTCCTCCTCCGATTACCGCTAAATCATATTTCATTTTTTTATTTATTATACTATTTATAATTCTAATTTTTTTCTTCGCTTTCGTTAAGCCAGATCCACAAAGTTAAAACCACAACTATGGTTCCGGAAAAAATATTGCTCCATAAAGCAAGTTCTAATCCGGAAAATCCAAGAACCCACGGCGAAACAAAAACCCAAATTCCTAAAACAATAAACGTAATGAAAAGATTTTTGTTTTTCATATGGATATTATAGTCAATTTTTTTTCTGAAATCTATTTACCCCTCTTTTTGTACTAACATTTGACCCTTTTTAATAAAAATTATAAAATCACAAAAATGTCCTTGCGTTTCAAAAAAATAATTCTTTTTTTAGGCGATATCGCTATTTTTTTTGCCAGTCTTCTCCTTGTCATCTCCATTCGTTATCCGGAAAAAATCTTTGAGGAATTTTCTATTCATTTTATCCCCTTTTCTTTTTTTCTTCCCCTTTGGCTGATTATTCTCTATATTTCCAATCTTTATGAACAAAAAATTCTTAAAAATAACGCCGAATTTTTTAAAACTCTTTCTCTTTCTCTTATTGCTTGGGCGATAATCTTTATAATTTTTTTCTATTTTATTCCTTTTTTCGGCATCTCGCCAAAAACCAATCTTTTTCTTCTGCTTCTTTTTATGTTTATTTTTGAAACTCTTTGGCGTCGTATTTTTAATTCCATTGTTTACTATCAATCTTATTCCAATATTCTTCTTATCGGTTCTTCCGAAACTTCCCAAAAAATTTACGACTTTTTAAGAAATAACCGCCAACTTGGCTATCGCGTCATAGAATGGCTGAATGCCGAAGAAATGAAAAACTCAGAAAATTCCATCGAAAAAATCCTTTCTGAAAATAAAATAGACGCTATCATCTTACCGGAAAACTCCAAAAAACATCTTTCTAAAATCTCCGCGCTCTATAAAAGACTTAATCTCAATCTTGATGTGGAAAATACTTCTGATTTTTACGAAAGAATTTTTCAAAAAGTTCCGCTCTCCGAAATAGAAGATGTTTGGTTTCTTGATAATTTGGCAAAAAGAAGAAAGGCTTATGATTTAATAAAACGTCTTGGTGAAATTGTTTTTTCTGTCTTTCTTATTTTTTTTCTTTCTCCCCTTTTTATTTTTATTTTTCTTCTCCTTAAAATCTTCTCCCCTGGCCCCGCGCTTTATCATCAAGTTCGTGTTGGTAAAAATGAAAAAGAATTTATTCTTTATAAATTCCGCTCCATGAAAAAAGACGCTGAAAAAAATGGTCCGGAATGGGCAAAACAAAAAGATTCCCGTCAAACAAAAATCGGCAGCTTTCTTAGAAAAACTCATTTGGATGAACTGCCTCAACTTTGGAACATTCTTAAGGGAGATATTTCTTTTGTTGGCCCGCGCCCGGAACGCCCCGAATTTGTTAAAAACTTAAAAGAAATAATTCCTTTTTATGAAACTAGACACATTTTAAAACCAGGCGTCACCGGTTGGGCGCAAATCAATTACCGCTACGGATCTTCTATTGAAGATGCTTACGAAAAACTCGAGTATGATCTTTTTTATATTAAGCATCGTTCTCTCGGAAAAGATCTTGGTATCATCATAAAAACTATTAAGACTCTCTTTGTCACTCCGGAATAATGATAAAAAAAATTTCCGCTTATTTGCTTAAAAACGGCTCGCCAAAAGAAACCATTCTTAAAAACACTTTCTGGCTTCTCTTAGGCCAGGTTTTCGGACGCATAATCAGAACCGCCCTTATTGTTTATGCCGCAAGAATCTTGGGAGCTGGCAGCTGGGGATCTTTTTCTTATGCCCTTTCTCTTGCCGCCTTTCTTTCCATTTTTTCCGACCTCGGCATAAACGCTTTCACAACAAGAGAACTGTCTCGCAAGGAAACTAAAAACTCTTCTCTTCTCTCTGCCGGATTTTTCGTAAAGTTTATTTTTACTTTCCTTCTTATTCTTTTTGCTTTTATTTTTTCTTCCTATCTTTCTCCGCTCGAAGAAGCGCGCGGACTCATTTTCATTGCCGTTCTTATTTTTGCTTTTGATTCCGTGCGCGACTTCGGTTCCTCTCTAACTCGCGCCGCTGAAAAAATGGAAATTGAATCTCTAATAAATATCCTTACCAATCTAATGATCGCCATTCTCGGTTTTATTTTCCTTTATTTTTTTAAAAACAGTTTTTCTCTCGCTTGGGGTTATGCCCTCGGCTCTCTCTCCGGTTCTATCTTGATGATTTTTGCCGTTAGAAAAACTTTTTTATCCTTTCTTGGAAAAATAAACTTTTCCGATATCAAAAAGGTTCTTTCTCTTTCTCTCCCTTTCAGCGTTATGTCTGTTATGGGAGCGGTTATGATAAACACCGATATTGTTATTATTAGCTGGATGCTGGGAGCTGAATCTACGGGTCTTTTTGCAGCTGCCGAAAAACCTATTCAACTTCTTTATCTTCTGCCTTCTGTTTTCGCCGCTAGTCTTTTTCCGATGATGTCAAGAATATCCGAAAATAAAAACGGCGAATTTAAAAAAGTTTTCGAAAAATCGGTCTCGACCATTCTCGCTCTTGCTCTCCCTATTTCTCTCGGTGGCTTCATCCTGAGTAAAGAAATAATTTTCCTTCTCTACGGTCCCGCCTATCTTGCCTCTAGTTTAAGCTTTGCTATTCTCTCTCTGACTATTTTTATAATTTTTCCTTCTATTATTATTGGTAATGCTGTTTTTGCTCTAAATGAACAAAAAAAGCTTATCGCCTTTTCTCTTTTTGGCATGCTGGGAAATATCATTTTAGATATCGTTTTAATCCCAAAATTTGGCATTACTGGTTGCGCCTTTGCCACTCTTCTAAACCAGTTTATTATCAATGCTTATCTTCTTTTCCGTGTTAAAAAAATGATCTCCTTCTCTCTTTTTCCTTATTTAAAAAAAATCATTCTCGCCTCCCTTATTATGTCCGCTCTCACTCTTTCCCTTTCTTATTTTGAATTTCATCTCATTTCTAACATCCTTCTCTCCTCCATCTTTTATCTCGCTCTTCTCATTCTCTTTAAAGAAAAACTCCTTTTATCTTTTTTAAAAAAATAAAATTTTAAAAAACTCCTCTAAAAACTAACGATTATTGATTAATCCCATTTTGAGAGGCTGTTTTAATTTTAAAAAACAATCATTTTATTTTTCATAAAATTTGCCGCAGGCAAACACCTTATTATCACACTTACTCCTCTATGGAAAATAAAAAAAGAACAACAGCTAAAAAAATGATGGTGATTAGCCCTGTTTTTTTAGCTGTTGTTCTTTTAAAAACTGTTTAAAAAAATTACTTAATTATCACTTTTCTCTCCTTATAAAAATTAAATAAAGAAAAAAATAGTCCTGAAAAACAATTGGTAATTAGCTCTATCTCAAAGGACTATTTTTTCCTTTAAAATTTTCCTCTTTTTTAATTTTTCCCTACTCCACTTCATATCCCAATTTTTTTACATTTTCCAAAAACACCTTTACTCCTTCAGTGTAATTTTCCGGATCGATACTTTCCGCCATTTTCGCTTGTTCCACAGCCTCCTTTATCTTCCCCTGATTTAAATAAAGTCCGGCCAATTTCGCTCGATATTCCGCAAGTCCCGGATGTTCTTTTATTGCTCCCTCAAACATTTCTATTGCTTTTTTAAAATCCTTTAAAACTATATAAACATCTCCAAGTTTCGCTAAATAATCATGATTCAAACCTTCACTCACTAACTCTTCCACTCTTTCGCTTTTTCCGGTTACAAGCGCGACGTAAGCCAAAGTTCCTCTCGTTACTTTATAATTTTCATCAAGTTTGTAAGCTTCCTCCGCAATATTATAAGCTTTTTCAAAATCTCCGCTCTTTAAATAACTCTCCACTAAAGCTATATAAATCTGCTGTTTTTTTGGTGATATTTTTAAAGCTTCTCTTAATTCTTTATTTCCAAGCTCCCAATAACTTTCATCCATATCTGATAATCTCGTATAAATTGTTCCTAAAAACAATCTCATCCTTAAATTATTTGGATCTCTTTCTAATTGCTTTTTCATTTCTTCTATAGTTTCCTTTACAAAATTTTTCTTATCCTCTTCCGGAATCAAATTTCCTTTGGAAGTTATTATAATTTCATTTATTATTTTACCCATCTGCTCCGCCATCTCTCCGTTTCCGAAAGTATTGTAATTAAAAACATTTTTAAAACTATCCAAAACTTCTCCGCTTATTTTTTCCTTTTCATACATCGTTTCTACCGATTTTATCATCGCTCTGGCTTGCAAATACGGCTTGAAATTTATAACCCAGGAAACTGCCAAAAAACAGACGACTAAAATTGATGTCGCTATTATGCTTAAATTTTTTCTGTCCTTTCTTTCAAAATTTTCCGCATCCGAATTTCCGCTTATTTCCCTTCTTAAAAAATCCGCATAAGCAAGAAGCACAAAAAACATCGCATAAGTCGCCATATTATCAAAAACAAAAATATTTTGAATAAAGTAAGAAACGAAAAGAACTAAAAGAATCGCTCCTGAAATTTTTTTCTCTTCATCTTTTTCTGTTTTAATTACTCTAAAAATAACAAAACCAACCGCGCCAAAAATAAAAATATAAGATAATAAACCTAAAACTCCGCCTGCTACCAGCCAATCCATTATTACATTGTGCGCTCTGTCAAACCACATTTCTTGGTTATAAAGCGCCGGATCATAATATTTATTAAAGACATCCACAAAATTTTCTTGCCCCCATCCTAAAACCGGATATTCCCTTGCTCCTTTCAATGCTATTTCCCAAACTAAAAATCTTCCCATAGTTGTCCGGTCGGAAAAAGAAATGGAAGTTAATCTCCTTAAAGTTTCATTTTCAGAAACAAAGCTTGAATCTCTAAAAAACCAAATCAAAGCGGATAAGGACAAAAGTATCAAAAGTCCGCTCAAGCTCGCTTTTTTTAAAATTTTTATTTTTTTTCCTTCGGTTTTTATAAAAAAAATAATTCCCGAAAAGATGATAAATCCGACAAACAAAGCGACAAAAACACCTCTTGTTGCCGACATGTACATTGTTATCAAATTTACCAAAGCTACGCTTGAAAAAACTATTTTCTGCCAAGATTTGCTGCTTTCTGTTAAAAGCATCAGTGCTATTCCGAACGCGAAAAGAGCAAATGCCGCAAGATATGTCGGATTGCCGAAAGTTCCTTCTGCGCGAAATCCTCCGATTATTGATTCTATTTTTCCCAATTTTTGCAGTAAAGCGTAAAAAAATTCAATCACCGAAACAAAAAGAGTAGTGTTGAAAAACCAAAACCAATCCTTTCTTTTTTTAAAGGCAAAACCGGCTGCTAAGAAAAACAAGACTAAATGAATCAAATTAAGATATCCGTCCATCCTCTCAAATCTTGACCAAAAACTGCGGTAAGGATTAACTCCAAAATAATCAGCCGCTCCGATAACCGCTAAAAAAATCAAAACCGCCGCGCTGATTAAAGAAAATTTCGGTTTTAATTTTCCTTTTAAAAACCATCCTCCAACCGTAAAAGCAAAAGCTATTTCTGTTAAAAACCTGAAAATAAAAGCTCTTGGCGCCACATATGGAAAAAACGACGCCCTGTCTATAAAAACAAAAAGCAGTGGTATCGCAAAAATTATCACCTTTGCTCCCCACTCATAAAAAATTGCCAAATCATTTTTATTCATTTTAAATTACTATAACTTAAAAAAGTTTATAATCAAAATAACAAAAATCTTTAAAGTATCTTGTTTGTTAATCTGTTTTTTTGTTATCTTTATTTAAAATCACCCTATGTCAAAAAAGTTCCGAAACATTTCTATTATTACCCCTTTTTATAATCAGGAAGAAACCTTGGAACAAACAATCAAAAGCGTTCTTTCTCAAAAAGGCGATTTTAATTTAGAACACATCATTATTAATGACGGTTCTAAAGACAATGGCCTTGAAATAATAAAAAAATATGAACTGCTTCTAAAAAATAAACAAATTTCTGTTTATTGCAATCGCTTGGATTTGAAATGGTTTGAACAAGAAAATAAAGGATTTGCCAATGCTGTTAATAAAGGCATAAAAGAATCATCCGGAGAAATAATCGGTTGGCTTAATTCTGATGATTATTTTGAACCCGATGCTTTAGAATCGATAATGAATGAATTCAATAACCACGCTGAAATGAGTCTTATTTATGGAGACTGTTTTTCTCTTTATCAAAAAACCGGACACAGAAAACTCCTTTCTTCGGAACCGGGAGATTTTGAAAAATTTTTGCGTCGCAATCATAGCATCTGCCAACCTGCCGCTTTTTTTACTAAATCAATAATCGATAAAATTGGCTATCTTGATGAAAGTTTAAAATGCGCTCCTGATTACGATCTATGGTTAAGAATTTTAAAAAACGGAAAATCACTTCACTTAAAAAAAATTTTGGCTACCTATCGTCAATGGGAAAAATCCGTCACTGTCTCTAAAAAAGATCTTTGCGATAATGAGAGAAAAGAAGTTATGAAAAGACATGGAGGAAATATTATCGATCCGAAAACCATATACGCTCTAAGAGCTAAAATTCCTTTTTCTTCATATTTTCGCTCTCGTTTTCCTAAGACATACAATCTGATAAAAAAAATATTTTATTTTTTTATAGACAAATTAAAATATGCCAAACCTAAAATTTCAAATTTAAAGAAAAAAAATCTGGTTCTTTTCATGACTTCCGGCATGAACTTTAAAAACTGGGAAAAATCAGGCCTGCTCTCTCGCGAAATAGCTCCCTATAATCTTTTGGCCGATTATTTTAAAAATATTTTCATTTTTACCTATGGAGATAAAAGCGAACTCGCTTACCAAAAATTTCTTAAACCGAACATAAAAATAATTTATAAAAATATCCGTATGCCCATTCGCCTTTATTATTGGCTTGCCCCTTTTCTTCACCTTCCGACTGTTCTTGGTTCTCATTTTTTTAAAACCAACCAAATGCGCGGAGCTAAAACCGCTCTCATCGCTAAATTTATTAATCCTTTCGCCAAACTTATTATCCGTACCGGCTTTACTCAATCTCTCTTCAATCAACAAAAAAACATCTTGGACAAAAAAATAATCTCCTTAGAAAAAAAAGCTTATAAAAAATGTGACTTGGCTTTTGTTACCTCGAAAGAAGATAAAAACTACATAACTTCCAAATATAATCTTTCTGAAAACAAAATTAGAGTTATTCCAAACTATATAGAAACAAGTGTTTTTAAACCGCTAAATTTAAATAAATTTTCCGATCGACTTGTTTTTGTTGGTCGCCTTAATGAACAGAAAAATATTTTTTCCTTAATTGAAGCTATTTCCGAAACCAATCTTTCTCTGGATATAATCGGTTCCGGAGAATTAAAAGAAAAACTAAGAAGTTTTGCTGAAGAAAAAAAAGTTCCCGTTAATTTTCTTGGCGTCATTCCAAACGATTCTCTTCCGGAAACGCTTAATCGTTATGAAATCTTTGTTCTTCCTTCTCTTTATGAAGGAATGCCGAAAACTCTTCTGGAAGCCATGTCTTGCGGACTCGCCTGCATTGCTACGGACGTTCCAGGTAGCCGTGAAGTTATTAATGATAATCACAACGGTCTGCTTTCTGAAATTTATGCTGAAAGTTTGAAAAAGAATATTTTAAAACTTTCTGGCGATCAAAGTCTTCGGGAAAAACTGGGAAAAAATGCCCGTCATTTTATTCTTGAAAACTATTCTCTTTCAACTCAAATTCAAAAAGAAATAAACATCTATCAAAATCTGATTTAATTATTTTTTACTGACAAATAATTATTTTAATCTTATAAACCTATGTTTAACTCCTCCTCTCTTATTAATATTAATGCTGATAAACACCTTTCTAAGTGGGGCATGCGCCTTTTTATGATTGGCAATCTCCTAAATAACTCCTTCCCTTATTCATTTCTTGATAAAAAACTGAAAATAAAAAATTTTTCTTTAGACGAGTCTGAATTGGAAAAATTTTGGCCGTTAACAGAAATAAAAAGTTCTCCTTCAAGAAAACTTTCCGATCTTTTTTGGCTTTCCCTTCCTTGGACAAAAATCAAGGAAGAACTTAAAGAAATTAATATTTTTGATGTTGGTTGCGGTTCTGGTAATTATGGAAAGTTCTTTATTAACAAAGCTAATGCTAAAATTTTTTCTTACGTCGGAATAGATCACGCTTTCAATAAAAATTGGCCGATTCTTGAAAAAGAATTTTCGAATTTTAAATTTCATGAAAGAAATAGCCAAAACATTTTTTCTTCCATTCCAAAAAATTCCAATCTTCTTATTAGCCAATCTGCTATCGAACATTTTAAAAAAGATCTTCTTTTTTTTAAACAATTAAGAAAGTTTATTTTATCGAAAAAAGAACCGACTCTGCAAATTCACCTTTTTCCTTCCGCTGCTTGTCTTCCTCTTTACCGCGGTCATGGTTTTCGCGAATATACTCCTAAAACCGTTTCTAAAATTTCCCGCCTTTTCTCCAATTTTTCCGAATGTTTTCTTTTTAATCTCGGTGATAAAAAATGTAACCGCCTCCATTTTGAATTCATTACTAAACCCAGATATATTTCTCTCTCCGAAGATCGTCGCGAACTTGAAACAGAAAACTACGACAAAGAGCTCCTGTCTGCTATAAAACATGATTTTTCCTCTTTTTCAAAAAAACCCTCCCCTAGTTTTT
>JAQVXM010000097.1 GCA_028709185.1 Minisyncoccota bacterium
GAGCGTATTTTAGCCAGTCGGCGCCCTTGAATTCAGAATCTGTTTTTACATTCATAAGAATATTATATAAAAAAGCGGGATAGATAAAAACCATCCCGCAAGGAAAAACATTCGCTAACTTATCGACGATGCTCTTTTCCCCAATCAGAAGCTCTCTCGCGATGAACTACATCATTATTCCTGTAGGTGTTGCGATAGGCCTCAACATCCGTGCCTCTGGAACCGTCGGAATGAGTATGACTTTTGCTTTCTTCTCCTTCTAAAAAAGTTCCTTGTTTACCTTGATTATTAATATGTCCGGGAGAATATTTATCACTCATTCTCCATCACCCTTTCCGTTTTTGACGTTCGATGTTCCGCTTTTATCATACCACTCCCCTTTCTTTTAACGGGTGTGGAAAAAGGAGAATCGATTTCCGGCGGTATTGATTACTCGGGTTTGGATTATTTTTTGCTGATATCACAAGAAAAAAAAGGACTTTTGAAAAGTCCTTTTAATAAATAAGAGAAAGGGGTGCGACGGGCATCGAACCCGTGACCTCAAGAGCCACAATCTTGCGCTCTAAGCCAGCTGAGCTACGCACCCGAAAGTTCCGAAGTTATTTTAGATAAAGCCTCTTCCAAAGTCAATAATTCCTGGAAACGAGTTCTCATATTTTTCAGTTGAATTCTGCCAGATTTTTTTTCATCAGGACCAATAATAACAATAAAGGGAATTGATTTTTTGGCTGCATAGGATATTTGCGCCCGAAGAGAGGAATCTTCTCCGAGATAAATCTCCGTGTTTAAACCGGATGTTCTTAAATGATCGGCAAATTCCAGAGAAGAGCTAATAAGAGATTCATCGGACTCATTAAAAACAGTCATAAGAACTTGAGTCACGGAATCTTTTTCTTTAATCAAACCAAGAGTTTTCATACCAACAAGCAATCGGTCGACACCAACAGAGGCGCCTGTTCCAGCAATATTGCTTCCGGGCATAAATCGGTTTGTTAGTCCATCAAAACGGCCACCCGACAGGACACTACCAAGAGTAGGAATATCGGTTAAAAAAGTTTCAAACACGGGACCAGTATAATAGTCCAATCCACGCGCCACAGAAAGATCAAGTTGCCAATTTTTTTCCGACAGATTGATTCTTTTTAAAGAATTAATAATGAATTCTAATTCTTTAATTCCTTCTAAGGCAACATCCGAACTATTGCTAAAAAATTCTTTCAGATTGGAAATAATTTCTTCGCTATTATTTCCATTGATTCCGAGAAAAAGTTCAACTGCTTCCAATTGAGTTTCGGAAAAAGAAAAAGCCGATTCATCAAATTCATTGTCCGGCTGGCGCTTCAATTCTTCAAGCACGCCTTTTCGGCCAATTTTGTCCTGTTTATCCATAATGCGAAACATTTCATTAGCCCGAGTAAGACAACCGACTTTTTCAGCCAAGCCGTTTAAAATTTTTCGGGTATTGAAGCGGATAATAAAGCCGCTAATTCCGAGAGATTTCATTATGGAATACATCAAGTTGATAATTTCAACATCAGCAAGAGTTGATTTCGCGCCGATAATGTCAAAATCAAATTGATAAAATTCTCGAAACCGGCCAGCTTGCTGGCGTTCGCCACGCCAAACCTTTCCGACTTGATAACGCTTGAATGGCTTAATAAGATCAGGGTTGGCAGCCACGACCCGAGCAAGAGGAACTGTTAAATCAAAACGGAGAGCGTAATCTTGTTCCCATTCTTTTTCGGAAACTCCCTTATCTTCTTCTCCTTTCACTATCCGAGCAGTAAAAATACTTTTATTGAATTTTTCAGCTCCGCCGGTTAAAACTTCCAATCTCTCCATTCCGGGAGTATCAAGCGGAACAAAACCGAAAGATTCGCAGATTTTTCCGATTTTTTCAAACATTTCCTGGCGAGCCAGGGCTTCTTTAGGCAAAAAATCTCTGAATCCTCCTAGTACTTCCGGTTTAATTACTCTTTTTTCCGACATGTTTTTTTCTCCTTTATTTTAAAATGCTTGTTATAATGTAAAACAAATAAATCTTTTAGTCAATAAAGAAAAAGTAAGAAGAAATTTAAATTATTTGTCTTTTGTCGAGTATGTCGATAATTTTTGAAACAGCATTCTTCGCGCTGGAAACAGAAATAACTTCAAGCCTTTTTCTTCCGTCGAAGAATTTACCGGACATTTTATCCGCCCAACCGCCGCTTCCTTTTATAGCCACAATAGGAATGTTAAGTTGATAAGCAATAGCCATTTCATTAAGAGTCCCAGAACCTCCGGAAACAGCTATTAAACCATCACAGCTATTAACCAAGACAAATTCCCTTCCACCTCCTCTTTCCAAGCCGGAGCTAATAATAACATCTGTATTACCTTCTTTGTCCCAAATGTCTTTTCCTTTGCCATAAGTTACTCCAACCGTAAAACCACCTTTCTTTTTTGCTCCGCGAGCGGCGGCTGTCGAAAGAGAATCGAAATCTTTTTCAGCTCCGTAAATCGTTATATTTCCGCTTTCAGCTATAAAAGAACCAATGTCTTCCGCTATTTTTTCTATTTTTTTAGAGTATTTTAAATCACTTGCCGAACCCATTACTCCAATTTGATATTTTCTCTTTGTCATTTTAATTCAAAAAAATATAATTAGTATTATAATAAACAAAAAAATAAAGACTTGTCAAGTAAAATATTAT
>JAQVXM010000098.1 GCA_028709185.1 Minisyncoccota bacterium
TGTCAATAGAAGCTGCTAAAACACTTTTTCTAAACCATTCTATTCTTACTGTTTTTCTTTTAATTATTATTTATTAATTGCTAATTTTTTCCCTTAAATTCTGTCTTTTCTCTATTTTTTTAATCATTGAAATTTTACTTTTTTAGCATATAATATGCCTATGGTCATTACTTATCACGGCGATAATTTTTTCCGAGTTCAAAGCGGTTCTTTAATCCTTGTGTCTGATGCAACTAACGATCGCATGAAACCGGATATTTTTCTGAAAACCATTTCTTCGTCAATTCCGCCTGAAAATGCGATTTCTGAAAATATTATTGATTCTGCTGGTGAATTTGATATTTCTGGAGTTTCCATTAAAGGTGTTCAAATTAAAAAAGAATCTGCTGAAAAATTTGTCAAAACTGTTTTTTCTGTTTCCGGAATAGAAAACCTTCGTCTTTGTTTTCTCGGTCATTTGACGGAAAATATTGATTCTGAAGTTGTTGAAAAAATAGGCGCCGTGGATATTCTTTTTCTTCCGGTTGGAAATCCTCCCTTTCTCTCTATTGAAAATTCGGTTAAAATTATCAAACAAATTAGCCCAAAGATTATTATTCCTTCTTTTCATGGAAAAAATATTTCCGTTGAATTTTTAAAGAATATTGGTCAGGAATCTTCCGTTGAAGAAAAACTCGTTTTGAAATCAAAAGACCTTCCGGAACGAGGAATGAAGGTTGTTGTTTTAAAGAACGAATGATTTTTATTATTTTTTAGTTGTTTTTGAAATGAGTTCAATTATAAAAAAATTTTTTTTAGATATCAGAGAATCGGATGAATCTTCTAAAACTCGTTGGGTTTGGATTTTTTCTATTTTTTCTTTCCTTTTTGTTCTTGGAATTTGGAGTTTGGAAGTTAATTATCGCCTTGCCTCTCTTTTTCCCCCTGATTCTAAAAAAGAACCTGGTATTATTGAAACTACAAAACAAGGCGCCTTGGTTATTATGAATAAAATTAGAACAAATGTTGAAAGAAAAAAAATTATGGAAATTGAAGGTGTTGAAGAAACTTTTTCTTTTTCTCCGCTTTCTATTCCCGTGCTTTCTCCAAAAGAATTTCCTAAACTATAAATATGGAAGAAGATAAAAAAAATAAAATTTCCCCTATTTCCCCAAACAGAGAAATAACAGAAGAACTCAAGGAGTCTTTTTTGAGTTATTCTATGTCGGTCATTATTGACCGTGCTTTGCCTGATGTTCGCGACGGTCTAAAACCGGTTCATCGCCGTATTCTTTGGGCTATGTGGGATTCCGGTCTTAATTCTTCATCTAAACTTAGAAAATCTGCTAATGTTGTCGGTGAAGTTTTGGGACGTTATCATCCGCACGGTGATTTAGCTGTTTATGATGCTATGGCTCGTTTAGCTCAGAATTTTTCTCTTCGTTATCCTCTTATTCAGGGTCAGGGAAACTGGGGTTCGATCGATGGCGATTCTCCGGCCGCTATGCGTTATACGGAATGTCGCATGGGAAAAATTGCCGAAGAAATGCTTTTTGATATTGAAAAAGAAACTGTTGATTGGAAAGAAAATTATGATTCTACTCGTCTTGAACCGAAAGTTCTTCCTGCTAAAATTCCCCAACTTTTAATAAATGGCACTATGGGTATAGCAGTTGGTATGGCTACTGCTATTCCGCCTCATAATTTAAGTGAGGTTATTGATGCCACTACTTATCTTATTGATAATCCTAAATCCGGAATTGACGAACTGGTTAAATTTGTCAAAGGGCCGGATTTTCCAACTGGTGGAATTATTTATAATAAAAAAGATATTTCCGAAGCTTATATTACTGGTCGTGGCGCTGTTACCACTCGTGCTTTGGCTGAAATTACCGAAAGAAAAGGAAAAGAAAAATCAGGTCAGTTTGATATAGTTATTTCCGAAATTCCTTATCAGGTTAATAAATCAGAACTTATAAGACACATTGCCGAACTTGTTATTGATAAAAGAATTGAAGGAATTAAAGATGTTCGCGATGAATCTGATAAAGATGGTCTTCGTATTGTTATTGAACTTAAAAACGATGTTCCGCCTCAAAAAATTTTAAATCAGCTTTTTAAGCATACTGATCTTCAAAAAAACTTTAACTTCAATATGATTGCTTTGGTTGACGGGCAGAAACCGGAACTCCTTTCTTTAAAAGAAATTCTTGAATATTACATCGCTCATCGTGTTGAATCCGTCACTCGTCGCACTCGCTTTGAACTTAAAAAAGCTAAAGAGAGAGAACACATTCTTCTCGGCCTTGCTAAAGCTCTTTCGGTTATTGATAAAGTCATCGCCACTATTAAAAAATCAAAGAATCGAGAAGATGCTTCTATTAACCTTATTAAAAATTTTAAATTTTCCGAAATTCAGACAAACGCTATTCTCGATATGCGTCTCCAATCTTTAGCCGCTCTTGAAAGACAAAAAATCGAAGACGAATTGGCTGAAAAGAAAAAACTTATTGCTCGTCTAGAGGCTCTCTTAAAAAGCCCTGCTGAAATTAGAAAAGTTATTAAAAACGAATTATTGGAAATTAAGGAAAGATTTGGCGATGAACGTCGCACTAAAGTTGTTTCATCCGGTGTGGAAGAATTTAGCGATGAAGATCTTATTCCTGAAGAAGAGGCTATAATCACTTTTTCCGCTTCTGGTT
>JAQVXM010000015.1 GCA_028709185.1 Minisyncoccota bacterium
ATTTCCTTTTCTTTTTGCCCGCCGTGGGATTTTATGGCTTTGCGCAAGGCGCAAAGCCCGAATGCCGAGCGGCGAAGCCGCGAGGCAATCCTTTCCCAAAACAGCAAAAGTTGCGATTGGTGGACCCGGGGGGAGTTGAACCCCCGATTCAGCAATGCGAATGCTGCGTAATACCACTTTACTACGGGCCCTTTTAATAAAAATATCCTAACTCAAAAAGAAGAGAAAGAAAAGTTTTGACTATAAAATTTTTAAAATTTATAATGAAAACAGAATTTTCTACAAAAAGGAGAAAGAGATGAGAGGAAAAGTGATAAGCTTAAACATAGTTGAAGAAGACCGTTCGTCTTCCAGTTTTAGAGAAAAAAAAATAATTTTTATAATCAAAGAAGAAATAATATGCGTTTCTCTAAAACAAGAAGGGTGGGTTCTCGGATGGTGCGAAGGAGCCAGTAAAGAGATAAAAGATTACATTCAAAATTATGTTTTAGGAGAAATTGCAGAACCTGTAGGAAGAGGAGACGCGTGTATTTGTTTACGCGTAAAATTAAATGAAAGAGAATTAATAGAAATATTCGAGAAAGCGGGGTGCAAAATTCTCAAAGAAAGAAAGTGTCCGAGAGAAAGAAAAAGTTGTTACATAGTAGCAGAAGCAGAGTAAATAAAGAGCCGCTCTGATTTTATCAGAGCGGTATTTTTTAATTGTTTTTTATTTTATTTTCAATTATTTTTTCCACCTCTTCTTTAGAAATAAGGTTTCTGTTTTTTATTTCTTCTTCCACTATTTTTCTGATTTGAGAATCAAGCATTTTTTGGCTTTCTTTAGCTTGCTCCATTAATTCTTTAATTTGGCCCGGATTCATGTTTTTCATTAAATCCCCCGCCATTTTAAACTGGTCAAAAATTCCCATATATTTTTATTTTTTTAGCGCGACAAAAGAAAATATAATACAATAATAATAATTTTCAACCCTATGAGATATCGAAAAAAATCAAAAATAAAGAAAAAACATGATTTAATAAAAGGATTGGAAAAATTTTTGGAAAAAATTGAGAATTGGCCAGAAATTCAAGCAATAAATCCAGGAGAGATAAAACCAAGAGGGAGAAAAATGGGAAGTAAATTAGCAATAAGAATACAATACAAAACAAAAAGCGGACTGAAATGCATCGCCAGATCACAAGGGATACAGGAAGTGTTTTTAGTAAGTTCAGAACCGGAGAAATTGGAAGAAAAAATAAAATCAAAATCATACGCAGAATTTTCATAAAAAATTAAATAAAAACCCCTTGTTTTAGGCAAGGGGAAAAATTAAGATATTTCCTTCTTCTTTTCGATCAAAGCATTGCGAACATAATTTTCAACAAAATCCATTCTTTCTCTTTCCCATTCAATTATTTCAGTTTGTTTTTTAGGACGATTTTTAGAAGATTCAAAAACTCGATAAGCTTTTATTTTAATACTTTCTTCTTCTTGCTGATTCACTGTAACAATCTCCTTTAAAAAGTTCTGCAATTATTTTAACATTTAAATAAATCGGGGCGGGGAAATTTTTTCCCCGCCCCTTTGTTATTTGCCGTCACAACAGTGAGCGACGGCACGAAGCGCCCATTTTTTTGTCCAATTCATTTTAGTTTTTCCTCCTTTCTTTTATGGATTTTTCTTTAATTCTTTTTCTTTTTTTTGCCAAAGGAACAGCAAAAAAAGACAAAATAAGAATGAAAGAAGAAGCAATAACAGCAAAAAAAATAGAAAATATCCGAAGAAAACGCAATTTCCCCTCTCCAAATTCAATTAAACTCACGAGGAATTTTTCTTTCCATAAGTGAAAATGATAAATAATTCCAAAACAGTAGAGAGGGAAAATAAAACAATGATTTTTAATCCAGTAAAAATAAAAAGAAAAGAAAAAACAGCGATCAAAGCATAAATAACGAGAGAAAAGAACAAGAAATAATCAAAAGCATTACTAAAAAAAGTCATCGGCTTGTTTTTTAAAAAAACCGGATTATTCATGACGCATCTCCTTTTCAGATTATTTTATTTTCAAGAAGCTTTCTATAGGATAAATCTTTTTAAATTATATGTCAAGAAAAAAATTTAAGGATTTTTTCCGCCTCCGATAGATTTTTAGTTTTCATTAATTTTATTCGCAAGTTTTTAACTTTGGGCCAGCCGGAGATATAAGCGTTAAAGTGTTTTTTCATTAAAGCCGGATTTTTATAAGAATGATATTTTTTAAAAAGGCGAAGATGCAGAAGAAGCGCTTGAATGATTTTTTTAGGAGGAATATTTTCTTTTTTTATTTTTTTATTAAAAAGCCAAGGATTGCCGAAAACAGCACGGCCAAGCATAATACCGTCCAAGTGATAAAGCTCGGATTTAATTTCAGCTTCTTCTAAATTTTTAACATCACCATTTCCAAACACAAGGAGACGCGGATTTATTTTTTTAGCAAAAGCAGCGGCTTTTTTTATTTCAAACCAATCAGCCGGATATTTAGAATCGTCTTTTGCAAGACGGCCATGAATAGTCAGAGCAGCAATATCAGTTTTAGCCAGAAATTTTATCCAAGAAGAGGATGTGGTTTTATTTCCAAGACGAGTTTTTACAGAAACAGGAAGACGACCGGAACCAGAGAGAGCGGCGGAAATTATTTTTTTAGCAAGATTTGGATTATCAATCAAAGCCGCGCCAGCGCCCTGCTTCATAATTTTTTTTTCAGGACAACCCATGTTGATATCAATACCATCAAAACCAAGTTCTTTAATTATTTTAGACGCCAAAAAAATATTTTTCGGATTAGCACCAAAAATCTGAGCAACAATAGGATGTTCTTTTTCAACAAAGAAAAGATCCTTTAAAAGATTTTGTTTACCAACAGAAGCAAGTCCGTCGGCTGGAATAAACCAAGTAAAAAAAACAGCGGGGCGGCCGAATTTTAAAATTGTTTGGCGAAAAGCGGAATCAGTAACATCAGCCATAGGAGCAAGAGAAAAAACAGGTTTTTTAAGTTTTTTCCAAAAACCAATTTTCATAGAGAAAAAATCAAGTTAAAAAACAGCACAAATATTTTTTATACAAAACACATCAAGGATGTTTATTTTTCGTTAAATCTTCTTTCGGCTTCAGACCAATTAACGAGATTCCACCAAGCGGTTATATAATCGGCGCGACGATTTTGATAATTTAAATAATAAGCGTGTTCCCAAACATCCAAACCAATTATTATTTTATAACCAGAAGAAACAGGACTATCTTGATTGGAAGTAGAAATAATATCAAGACGACCATCTTTTTCAACAAGCCAGGCCCAGCCGCTGCCAAATTGACTTAAAGCAACGGAAGAAAATTTTTCTTTAAACAAATCAAAATCACCAAAAGAAGAAACAAGGATATTTTTAAAAGAAGAAGAAGGATTTCCCCCTCCATTAGGACTCAAAAAATTCCAAAATAAAGAATGGTGATAAAAACCGCCGCCATTATTTTTTACAGAAAGACGAACATCTTCAGGAAGATTATTTAAATCAGAAAGAAGAATCTCAATTGGTTTTTCAAAAAATTCAGGATATTTTTCAAGAGAAGCATTAAGCTTATCGAGATAAGTTTGATGATGTTTTAAATGATGAATTTCCATCGTACGAGAATCAAAATGAGGTTCGAGAGAATCATAACCGTAAGGAAGTTTGGGAAGAGTATATTTTTCCATATTTTATTAATTAATTTTATAAACAACTTCTTTATCAGTCGAAAAAACTTTTTCAAAACCGGATAAATTTTCAATGTTTTTAATAAAGTTCGGACTGCGACGATATTCTAACACAAAAAAAGAAGCGTGAAAATCATTTTTTAAAACCGAATAAACATCTTCAACCATTTCTTTGGTGCAACGGATAGAGCCGCAAGTAAACGGTTCTCCCCGATAAGCAATGAAATAATTTTTCCAGAAAAGACTTTCGTTAAAAGAATATTGAAAAATAGGATCCATGCCGCTGATGTAATAGTTGTGATCATTCCAAAAAAAGAGGTTGGGAAAATTATCCCAATAGGAATGAAAAACTATTTCACCTTTATTAGTATTTTCTTTCAGCCATAAACTCACTTCTTTAAATTTATCAGCCGGCTCAGAATTTTTTATAAATAAAGAAAAAACATAAACGCTTCGGGAAGCAGAAATAAGAAGAAAAAAAGAGAAAAGAGAAAAAAGAATAACTTTTAAAGAATATTGCCAATTCTTCTTAAAAAAGAAAGAAAAACCGAGAGCAGCAGAGATAATAATAAAAACAGAAAAAAAATCATTAGAACGTCTAGCCACAAAAAAGGAAAGGAGGACAAAAATTACAGACAAGAAAAAGGATGACAAAAAAACTATTCTTTCCTCCATTCTTATTTCTAAAAAACGATTAAAAATAAATTTAAAAAAGAAAAAAATAACAATTAAGAAAACAAGGAAAAGAGGAAGAAATTGAAAATAAACATCAGAAAAAGTCAAAGGAAGAAGTTCACGTCCAAAGTTAAGAGGAGCTCCGATTCCTTTAGCAAAGATAATGTCGACAATTTGGATATAAACAAGTTTAAGAGAACCAAAAGGATTAGGTCTAAGAATAAAACCCAAAAATGATCCTAAAAAAACAGAAAGGCCGCTTAACCAATAAATCTTTTTTTCCTGCCAAATTTCAACCAAAAAAACGATAAAAAATATAAGAAAAGAAACCCAAAACAAAGAAGCGTGAATAAAAGAAACGAGAAAGGAAACAAAAAAAGATTTAATAAAAGATTTATTAGATAAAAAAAGAAGGAGAAGAGCAAAAAGAGCCAAGGTAAGAGTATGAGGCCGACTCATATTTGATCGGAAAATAAAATCTCCGGAAGAGAAAAAAAGAAGGAGCGTGAAAAAAACAGAAAATTTTACACGCAAAGATTTAAGAATAAAGAAAAAAGAAGAAAAAAGAAAAGCGGAAAAGAAAAGAGAAGAAAGACGAATACCAAAGAGAGGGTCCGAAAAGAAAGAGAAAGGAATAAGAAAAAGATGGAAACCGTACCAAAGGTCGGATTTTAAAGAATTAATAGAAGAAAATTGAACCCAGGGAAAATTTGAAAAAGTAATTCCTTCCGTCCGATAAAGAAGAGCATGCTTTAAATGATAAAGAGAGTCATAATCAAAAATTTTATCATTAGAAAAAATAACCAAGCCAGAAAGGACAAGAAAAAAAAGAAAAACAATAAAAAGTTCAAAATATCTATTCTTAATAAGAGGAAGCATATTTTTTATAAAATCATAACAAATCAAAATCGCTCCGACCAGAGTCGGAGCGATTTTAGAGAAGTTAGTTTTCGGATAAAGTTTTAAATTCAGAAATAATCATCTCCCCATTGTCATTTTTGAAAGGAAGATCGTTTTTTTGATCAAATTTTTTATCGCCATCATCAAAAAAAACAAGAGCATAGTATTTTTTTCCAGATACAGTTTCTCGCAAAAGCTCTACCGTCTGATTTTCATAAGAACCAAGCGAAAGCCAGAGAGCGCCAAGAATATTCCCCATTTTTCCATCTAAATCTTCGCGGATAACAATCCAAGAAGGAGCAGAAAGGGAAACGGAAGAAATAGAAACAGAAGAGCCAGACAATTGATTTTCAACCTTCAAAAGATAAGGAGAAATTTTATTTTTTATTTCCTGATCTTCTGTTTTTTCTTCAAGAACTAAAGAATCATCAATATTTCCTTTCTTTTCATAAATAAACCAATAAGCACTAAAAATAATAACAATCAAAGAAATAACAGATAAAATCCACCAGATTTTTCTATTATTTTTAGAAAAAATGCTTGTTTTTGAAGAATCGGAAAAATTCATATTTTCGATTTTAACCGATAGATTTTCTTCTTTTTCGCCTTCGTTATTTTGATTGTAATTATAAAAATTGTTTTCGTTATCCATAAATAAAAATAAATTAATTATTAAACAGGACTTTTATTTGCCAAAATCATAGACCTTTATTTAAAAAAAGAAAAGGGGTAATAAAAAAGTTTTAATAAAAATAATTCAAATCAAAAAAAGAGGAAAATTTGACTAAGAGAGAGACGGTTGCTTAAATTAAAAGTGAAAGTTAGTAAAACGGGTTGTGGTATAAAGGTATTACGCACGCTTCGGGTGCGTGTAATCCGGGTTCAATTCCCGGCAACCCGACCAATCTGATAAAGCGTGGGAAGAGCGCGGATAGTAACAAAAATAAAGAGTCCTTAAGTTGTAACTTAGAAAGCGCCAGTGGAATTAAAGCCGCCGCGAGAAAGATTTGTCATTTTATCTATTTCTTCCCATTCGACAAGTTCATGTTTTTCAAAAATTCCCTGAACGATTCGCTCCCCTTTTTCAACAATAATCGGAGAGGAAGTAAAGTTATAACATGCGGCTTTAATTTCATCTTCTTCGCCACAATAGTCGGTATCAATTACGCCGACACTATTAGCTAAAAGAAGTCCCTTTTTGTGCAAACCGCTGCGAGCAAAAATTTTCAGAGAAAAACCAGCGGGAACTTTAACGATGATGTTTAAAGGAATATAACCGACGGCTAGAGAAGGAATAATGACTTCTTCACGAGAGGAAAGATCAAAAGCAACAGCGCCTTTTGTTTTATATTCCGGCAAGGGAATATTTTTGTCGATCCGCTTAATAATAATTTTCATAGAATTATTTTATATTATTTAAAATAAAGAACAACCTACTAAAACTTTTGATATTTAATATTTGCTTCATTTATAAAAAAGATAAAAAATATTCCCCCGATTTTTTCGGGGGAAAATATTTAACAAGAAGATATAAAAACCGAGCCTTTTGAAATATTGCAGGAAAAATTACCAAAAGACGGTTTAAGAACTTTTGTCATCGCTTTTTCAGCTTCATCCCGAATTCTCTCCCGCTCTTTAAGCGGAAGATGTTCGGAAGCTCGAACAGCAAGAAGAAAGGCATAAATAGCTTCTTCTTTATTTTTCATAAAATCACCTCCCTTTTTATATGCTATTTTATATAATGCTTGCTTTTTATTTCTTCGTCAACAGCAGCTTCAAAAGCGGCTTGTTTCTTTTTTGATTCAACCATCAGAGCCGCTAATTCTTCATCGGATAATTTATTCAATTCTTTGGCGCGTTTCTCAAGTATTTTTTTATCGTTTTTTTCAGGTGCTTCCATAACTTCATCAAGAAGAGCATTTAAAATCATGCCGATTTTTGGAGAAGGATTAATTTTAAGAAGCTTCATAAGATCGTGGCCATTTATCTTGAGATTTTTAGGAGAAATCGGATCATGACGAACTTTTTCTATCATATAAAGAAGATGCCGAAGCTTATAAGGAAGAGCTTTAGGGACGCCCGAACCAATGCGGTCGGCCTCACGAAGTTTAATAAGGTCGTCTAAATGTTCGAGGCCAACACGAGCAACGAGACGACGAACGCCGGCATCGGTTACTTCTCCAACTGCGTAGTTAAACATATGAAAACGAACAAGATGGCGAACTTTATCTATTATTTTTTTAGAAAAACAAAGACGAAGGAGAGCGGCGGAAGCCATTTTGGCTCCAACAATTTCGTGAGCGTAAAAAGTGGCATTTTCTCCAGAGCCTTTTTTAACGCGAGGTTTGCCGATGTCGTGCAAGAGAGCGGCGAGACGGAGTTCCAGATTAAAATCTTTTTTAACAGCGTAATCCAAGGAGCGAAGAGAGTGTTCAAAAACATCATAAATATGATGTTTATTTTGGGAAATTTTATCCCCTTCCAAAAGTTCGGGCAAAACAAATTCAAGAAGACCGGAGTCTCTTAATAAAATAAGACCTTTTGAAGCACCGGGAGACATAATCATTTTTTCAAATTCTTCGCGTATTCTTTCTTCTGAAATTTTTTTGAGAAGTTTTGAATTTTTCTTTAGAGAAGAAAAGGTTTTATCTTCAATAACAAAATCAAGTTCAGAAGAAAAACGCACAGCGCGAAGAAGACGGAGAGCATCTTCAGAAAATCTTTTGTCGGGAAGGCCGACAGCGCGGATTATTTTTTTATCCAAATCTTTCAAACCGCCGAAGGGATCAACAAGAGAGTCGCTTGCTATAGATTCAGATTTTTTTGTTTTTAAAGAAGATAAATCGAGAGCAATGGAATTAATAGTAAAATCACGGCGAGAAAGATCTTCCTTAATAGTTTCGGCAAATTTGATTTCATTAGGATGACGAAGATCGGTATATTTTCCTTCCAGACGAAAGGTGGTAATTTCAATTATTTTAAGACGCGGGTCATCAGAACCGCTTTTAACAGCAACGGTGCCAAAATTATTTTCATAAACAGAATCAGGAAAAATTTTTTGGATTTCCTCGGGGCGGGCATTAGTCGCTATATCCCAATCTTTCGGTTCACGTTTTAAAAGAAGGTCACGAAGAGAGCCACCAACAAGATAAGCCTTAAAGCCGGCTTCTTTGATATTTTCAGAAATTTTTTCTATTTCTTTTGGAAAAATCATTTTATAAAGATTAAATAATCTTACTACCTTGATATTTTAATCTCAAAAATCATTAATAGAAATATCTTGCGGTGTTCCCGGAGGGATTCGAACCCCCAATACGTGGTTCGAAGCCACGCGTGATATCCATTTCACCACGGGAACATAAAATCATTAAACAATAAAAAATAAACGAGGGCAAATATAATATCAATTTCACAATATAAGTAAAAAATAATCGGTCCCCCGTGTAGGATTTGAACCTACGACCTTCTCCTTAAGAGGGAGCAGCTCTACCAACTGAGCTAACGGGGGAAATAAAAAATGACCAATTAAAATAATAAAGCTAAAATGATTAGTTGTCGATCATAAAAATTCTAAAGGCAAAAAAGAGAAAAAGCAAACAAATTCCATTAATTGCGCAGAAAAAAAAGATAGTTTAGAATGGTGGTAAAAAAAAGCAGTTTGAAAATAAAAAAGGAGAAAAAAGATGGGAGCTTTAATGGCTTTAAGCGTAGGAGAGAGTTATGCCGAAGATTTTGTGAAGGATTTATATTGGAGCACTTTTTATCTGCAACATCGAGGCCCGGAATTTGCAGGACTTGCAACACGAGACAGAAAAGGAAGTTTAAAAGTTGAAGTCTGTAAAGGATCTTTCAGATATAATTTTGAAGGCAAATTGAAAGACTTTTACGGGCCAATTGGAATCGGGCATATAAGCGCTCTTAATCCAGAACCAGTTCATATTGGAACAACTTTTTCTTCCACTTTTCCGGAGGCGATGATTGGCTATGTTGGAAGTATTGAAAACGAAAAAGAGTTGAGAAAAAAACTCAAGGAGGAAGGAATTATATTTAAAGAAAAAGACTGCACAGCAGATTTGTTGGGGATGCTGATCGCTTCAAGCGGTTGGGAAAAGGAGAAAACCACAGAAGAGAATTTTTTGAAAGGGTTACAAAGAGTAAATCAAGAAACCAAAGGTTCATTTGCAATAGCGATTTTAACTCATGAGCAGATATTTATTGCTTGTAGTCCGGATGGACGCCAAACTATTGTTTTGGGAGAAAAAAAAGGAGCAATAATAGCGGCTTCGGAATCAACCGGATTTTACAATCAAGGTTTTAAAATAAAAAGAGACCTTGAGGCTGGCGAAGTGATAATGCTTAGAGACGGAGAAGAAAAAAGAATCGGCATATTGCCTTTAGCAAAAAGAAAGTTCGCGGGACCTTGCGTTTTTAAGTTGGTTTATACAGCCGGACCTTCAGCTATTATTTATGGAAAGTTAGCGGCTGATGTCCGTTTTAACTTGGGGATTTGTTTGGCAAAAAGGGATGTTGACGCTGGTTTTATTCCGGATAGAGTGGCTCCAGTTTCCGGTTCCGGACTATATGGATCGTTCGGATATTTGAATTATTTTCTTTTAATGGCAAATCAAGGAAAGATAAATAAGATTCCTTTTTTTGACCAGCCGGTAGTTAAATATTCTCACTCTCAGCGCAGTTTTACACCAGCTGATCCGGAGAAAAGGAAGGAAGAGGCCCACAAGAAACAAATTCCGATACAATCAAGCCGATATCATGGCTTAATAGTCGTAGCAGTTGATGATTCAATTGTGACTGGACTCCAAAGCAGTAGCGATTTAGTTCCAAAGTTTTTTGCCTGCGGATTCAAAGAAGTTCATTTTCGCATCACTTATCCGCAAATTGTTTCAATCTGCTGCTATGGAAAAGCAAACAAGGACAAGAAAAAATTAGCCGCTCTTAGCGGTGAACGAGTGCGAACAGAAGAAGAGATGGCTGAAATTCTCGGGGTAAATTCCTGCCATTTTAATAAAATTAATGATCTGGCATGGGCAGTGGGATTACCAATCGGGCAATTTTGCTGTGATTGCGCAAAATTGTAATTTTGATTTAACGCTCCGATATTTTTATCGGAGCTTTTTTTATTATAGAAGAAGAATTGATCCGATAATAAGAAGAATGAGGCCGATGATATTTTTTAAAACAAGATGTTCTCCTAAAAAAACGACAGCAAGAATGATGGCAAAAGCCACACTTAAACGATCAAGAGAAGCAACGCTTTTTACAGGACCAAATTTCAAAGCATAAAAATAAAAAAGCCAAGAAAGGGCTCCAGCGACTCCTGCTAAAATTATAAAAAGAAGAGGTCTGGAAGAAATTTGGCTAAAAAGAGAAAATTTGCCGAGAAAGAAGGAAATAAAAACGAGAAAAACAGCCATAATAACGGCACGCAAAGTAGTAGCCAGAGTAGAATCAATTCCTTGAACACCAATTTTACCAAAAATAGCGACAAGAGAAGCAAAGAAAGCAGAGAGAAGAGCAAAAGAAATCCAAATTAAATTTTCAGACATAATAAAATTATAAAACAAGCGAAGAAGAAAAAGCAAAAATCATTCCTCATGGACATATTTTTCTTTATCGTGATATGATGGAATTGTATGTATCAT
>JAQVXM010000099.1 GCA_028709185.1 Minisyncoccota bacterium
CCATGTTTACCATGGGAGAGGATTTTTTGATAAATCAATAATTATAAGTTAAACTAGTAAAATTATGATTTCCATACCAATAGAATTTAAATTCAGCATCGAATCCGAAGTTGAAAGAGTAGAGGAAACTTTGAATAGTTTGGAATGGCTTAATAAAAATAATTATCAGTTTATTTTGCCTCAGAATATAAAAAATAAAGATATAAATACAGAAGAAATTAAAAAACTTATAAAGGATGAGCATGATTTAAATATTTATAAAATCGCTCAAAATGCCATTTTAAAATCATGGGAGGGAAACAGCGGTTTAATAAATAAAATAAATCAAAATATGAACGGTTCCGATAAATTAGAAAAAATAACAGTTATTTTGACAAAATATGGAACTCAAGGAAGTTATATGATGCCAAACTCAATAATAGTGAATATTTCCAAAGTTCCTCCTGAATTTTTAATTAAAACAATAATACATGAATCCTTGCATTTAATGATTGAAAGTTTGATAAAAAAATATTCTGTTAATCATTGGGTTAAAGAACGGATAGTGGATTTAATTATGGATTTGGAATATAAATCACGTTTTAAAATGCAAATCCTTCCTGATTGGGTTATGTCTGTAGATAAAATATTTAAAGAATCATATCCGGATTTAATCTTATTAACCAAAAAAGCATCCGAAATCTCTCCTAATATTCAGAATTCAAAACTTTAACAGAATTAGTGTTTAATTATTTTTAATACCGATTTTTTAGAAGAAGCAGTCAGCTTTGCTTCTCCTCCGATAGGAAAAGTAATCATGGGATCGGTGTGTCCGAAGTCTACATTGGCTAGCACCGGCACACGATTTAACTCTTTTTTTGATTTAATAATATTTATCAAATGTTCATTTTTTATTTGGCTGGCGTTTTGAAACCGCCCAATAACAATGCCTTTCACCTTATGGAAGTCAGGAAGATGTATAAGAGATTGCAAGTCGCGATCAAAATTATACATTTTAGATTCACTATCATCTTCCAAAAATAAAATGGAATTTGATATATCCGGAAAATATTCCGTTCCCTGAAGAAGCTTAAAGGTAGAAATATTCGCGCCTAAAATTTTGCCTCTTGCAACACCTTCATTAATTACCAACCATCCATCATTTTTAATCAGTTTACGATCTTCTTGATTTAAATACCATCTATCATCACTCCATGTTTTACTTGGCAGAATATTAAATTCTTTGTTACCAAACACACATTTTTTAAAGTATTTCAATGTGTAGTCAAAATAAAATTTTTGACCAAATGCCGAATAAGATGGTCCGGAATAAGTGACTAGTCCGGTTTTCGCGAATATGGCATTTTGTAATGCCGTAGTGTCCGAATAACCAATAAAAACTTTCGGATTATTTCTTATTAAATTCCAATCCAAATAACGCAAAAGTTGATTACAATTAAAACCTCCGAAGGCGGTAAATATTCCTTTTACGCTTTTATCCAAAAAAGCTTCATGTAAATCACCAACCCTTGATTCAATGCTTGAAGAATCAAATTCATCCAATTCTTTAACATGTTTACTAAAAGATAATTCTAATCCCATTTTAGAAAATCTTTTATCCACGATCAGCTTTATTTTTTCAGAAATAAGACTCAAAGAATCTGAAGGGGCTACTACCATAACTTTATCACCCCTTTTTATTTTTTTTGGAATTATTATCTTCATGAATGTTTTATATCTATTTTATGTTTTTTAATAAAGCTGCCACCAAGGAATAATTCTCTTAGTGGCAGATGTTGGCTTCCGAGCCGCAAG
This sequence comes from Minisyncoccota bacterium, assembly GCA_028709185.1. GTDB lineage: Bacteria > Patescibacteriota > Minisyncoccia > UBA6257 > XYB1-36-10 > JAQVXM01. Next base: position 1,795 of record JAQVXM010000099.1, read on the forward strand.
ATCACAATAAAACATGGCAGGCATCAATATGAACTGATGGAAGTAGGCATAAAATTCTAAAGGCACCGCGGGAATTACCAGTTGACTTAGAGCTTTTTGAGCTTCCACTTTATCATGTTTATCATGGAAACTATCGCGCTCTACCATAGCGGGTTTTTTTACTACTGTTTGAATCATGATGGCTATCTCCTTTTTTATTATAAAGAACTGTGGAATAAAGAAAACTACTACAGTTTCTTTTTCTATTTTTTAATATGCATCAACTTAATAATTAATACAAGTTTAATTATTAGAAAACAGCGTTTTGAAAACGTTTTTAAAATTGGAAACCCAAGAACAGACCGGACATTCAATTAAGGTTTTGCAGTAATGACTGGAGAAAAAAAGTTCCCAAAGAAGAAATAATTTTCGCTCTTTTGGCTGATTTTCCGAAAAGCAAAATAGCGAAAATAGTCAAAGAAATAGAAAAAATATAAGTCTCCTAAAACGGCTTGTTTTATCGGGAATTTTGACGTATTTGCAAGGGGTTTGAAATATGGAAGAATAAAAGCAGAAGTTTGAATAATTCAAGAAACAAAATCGGTTAAGGGAAAAGTCCTTATGATGGCGACAGTCAAAGCAGTTGCGGAGATTCGGACGCTTCCCAAGATTAACAGCATGGAAAGCGGTAAAGTTTTTTTATTAAACTTTGCCGCTTTTTTAAATAATCAATATAATAAAGAAATGAAGAAGTTGGAAAGTTTTTCTCCAGTAATACAGGATATAGCGGATAAAATAAAAAACGGAGAAAAATCGTTTAAAAATAAAAAGTTCGCTTTAGATTTAGGAGCCGGTAACGGTTGGGCG
>JAQVXM010000016.1 GCA_028709185.1 Minisyncoccota bacterium
CAGCAGTATAAATTTCATTCTTCCTTCCCCTTGATTTTTTGGGTGAGTTCTCTCTCCTCAATCTTATTGAAAACTTTCCCAAGATTATGTTTAGCCCAACTTCTTCTTTGACTTATGAATCCCTTAAATCTATTTCTTGCTTTCTTTTCATTAACTCTTGCTTCATTCCAAGATTTAGTAGTAAGATATAAAACTCTTTTAGCATCTTTCAATTCTTTTTCCTTTTGCTTTAAAAAAATCTTAGCACTATTTCTCACTTCATTTCTAATTTTTACTGATAAAGACCATCCTTCATAATAACTTTTAAGTTGTTCAATAATTGGCTTTGGCTTATCTATAAAAATCTCATCTAATGGGTCTTTCATCTATTCTCCTCTATTCTTTGTTTAATTTCCAAAAGTTTATATCTTGGATATGCTTCTAAATTCTCATCCAAATATTCTTCAACCATTTTCAAAATGTCTTTTTTTACATCTTCTCTAACATCATCTTTAATCTTACATAAACAATTCCAGCATAAAATTTGAGAACCTTCTAAATTTTCTTTACATAGAGAACAAATATTGTCTTTTTGTGCTTGGGATTTGCCATCTATAAATCCTTCTTCATACCAGTTAGAACACATCTTTCTATTTTCTTTAATTTCTTTTTCTTTTGTCATACTATCCCCCCATACCCAGAATACGCCTAAGTTTTCCTGGCTCCTTTTTCTCGGTACTAATATTTCTATTTTCCTGGATAGTTGTTTTAAAGAGTTCCTGTATACTTCCTTCTCCCGCCTGGCTTAAGACTACGAGAGCATTACTAAAGACCAGGCTTTTAACATAGTAAAACTGACCTACGTCTACTAAATGGTACTCTCTCCAATTTGAAAGCATTTTAACCATAAGCTCACGCATTAAACCCCTAAGCCTATTATTTATCTGAGTAGAATTAAGTTTACTGATAGATACGCTTATAGAGCCGACCCCTAGCATTAAGTTAGAGACTTCCCAGGCTCCTCTATCGCTTAAGGCGTTCTTTTGTAAGCTAGGTACTTTAACCCAATTACCGCCTATTTCTTCTTCTCCTAAAAGTTTATGTCTAATAAGTTCTACTACTTGCTCGGGTTTAATTTTATCTACAAAATCCGCCCTATCCTGTCTATTAGGTACGGGTACTCCCCCGCTCTGCGACGGCATAGGCATATAAACGTACTCGTCCTGGGGGTTACTCATTTTTTAGATTCCTCTTTAGCGTGTTTAACTAGAAGTTTTACAGCGTTCTCGTATAACTTCCTAAGACTTTCTAGTTCTTCTCTTAGTTTTTTAATCTCTGCTTCCTTACTCATTTTTTTTACTAAGCTCCTTTAATCGTGCTGTAATATGCTCTGATATTGCCTTCTGCTTCATTCCAGGATAATTACATATACATTTTTTCTTTATCGGGTGATAGGTAGAATAAACCCCGTCTTTTTTCTGCGTCTCTACAAACTTTTTAGTAGTTTTAACGTCGTTAAAATGATAAAAAGCCCACTCGTCTATAATTTCTACTGCTAAAGTCTCGGTTACTCCTGGCGGAATTATAGAACCCTTACCACCCTGGAGTTTAAGAGTTATTTTTATCGGTTTTTCTGTTTCCATTTTTCTAAAATATCTTTTATTAGTATAAAGTCAATTACCATAGAAAGAATAAAAACCCCATTTAAGAAAACTCCGAAAGTTCCAAGAAATTTATAAATAACTGCTCCCATAAAATAAAAATAAAAAAAGCATAATATAACATATACAGCGAAAATATTTTTATTTTCCATTTAAGGAGCTCCCCCCGGTATGTTTCCACTAGCGACTATGTTTACTGCGTTAGCGCATATCTGCTTACAAGCTTCCGCCCCTTCTTTTCCAGCATTTAATAGTAGTTCTGCGCTCTTAGCCTGTCCGCTCTCTACCATTTTTGCTATTACAATTATTGCTATTAAAGAGAATATTACGACCAAAGCCCACCCAGCGAAAGTTAAAATTTTTTCTTTCCATTCTGTAGTTTCCTTTATAGCGTCGTTAAAAATCTCTATTGCTACATCTCTATAAGAAGCGGGGGCTATATCTGCTACTAGCTCCTTATTCATAAATCTAACTTTATTTAAAGGTACTAAAATATTCTGGTTTAATGGGTCTCTATAACACCATACCCCTCTTTCTCCGTCTATTTCCTGAAAGTCTTCGGTACTAAAATTATGAATTATCTCTCCGCTCTCGGTCTTAAGTACTTCTTCCCCCCACCAAATAAGCCCTTTAACCATAGACTTTTTACCAAAATAACCAGCTCTTAGGTTATTAGCAGAGCATTTATTACGCCCTAAGTCTACGACCTCTATACATTTATAGAGTAATCTTTTTCTTTTTCGGATATAAAGAGAAATAAAACTAACAATAATAAAGCCTACAATAATTATAAGCCAAAAGACAGGTAACATAACCCATTTCATAAGAATAGAAGTAAACCCGCTCATTTCTACGCCAAAAGCCATTATTCTTTACCTCTGCTTAAGGCTTTCTTACCTTCGTCTGTAAGACTAATATTTAAAAATCTAGAAAGATAGTAACCGGCTACAACACCGACGACAAATAAAAATATACTCCACACGTCCATTTTTTCTTATTCTCTTTTTGTTTTTTAAAGTTTATAAATATTTCCCAGGGCTTACGCCCCAGGAAAAATAAATTAAATATCGCACGTCTTTTTAACTACTTCTTTAGGTTTTTCTTCCACTTTAAAGCAGTTAATAGCTTTTCCACCTAATACAGCTACTTTTAGGTAAGTTTTTCCGTTTTTATCTTCGGCTTTCCAAATAGCTACACCACTTCCCGAGTAATCGGGAGCTTTAGGTATAAACTCTTTTTCTTCGTGTTTATTAAAAGGCATTTTTTACTCCTTATTTTTTTAATTTCTGTTTTGAGCCCGTAGGCTGTCTAAGACTTTAATACTTTATCCGCTTCTTCTTCGGGTTTACTTTCTTTCTCGTCTATAAAAACATACATATTAAACCCTGGCTCTGTATCTATCCTTCTAAGGTAGTCGTCCATTTCTTCGTTAGTTATATCTCTCCCTAGGAATTCAAAGAAAGACTTTTTAATATTCTCTAGTCTTTCTATCTCTTTTATTACAATTTCTTCTTTAGATTTTTCTATAAATTCCGTCTTTTGTTTTATGAGTTCTTTTTTATTGATTAAAGAAGTTTCCTCTTTCTCTATACTATCTAAATACTCCTTTCTTTTATCTTCTACAGACTTTAGTTTTTCTTCTACTGCTTCTATAGTATCTGGAGCAGAATTTTTATAATGTTCTGTAAGAAGTCTAGTAATTAAATTAGAAGCGTTAAACTCTAACTTTAGCTTTTCGCTTAAATTATAAGGTATAGAAATAGTTTTATTTACCATTAAAAAGCCCTCTCCATTTCTTCTTTATCTATTTCTTCCTGTATTTCGTGAGTAGGCTTAGCTCCTAACTCAAAATAATTTCTTAAGTAAGAATTTATAAGAGCAGAGTAATTTTTTTCTTTTTGTAGTTCTTCTACTACTTCCACGTCTAAATTAATAGTTATTGTTTTCTTCATAACTTAATTAATTAATTAAGAAATATTTAAACTTTCGTTACTACTTTTAAGAGTAGTAAGTAAGTAAGTAAGTAAGTAAGTAGTAGTAGTAGTAGTAGTAGCCAGAAAAAAAGTTTAATTAATTAATTAATCTCAAAGGGAAAGTATATACTCTAGTATATAAGTCGTTTTTTATTTTAACCCGCCAAGCACTCTACCAAAGAAATCGCCCAGGTTTTCGCCAGAAGGTACGCTAATCTCTATCCTAATAATATCTGTATTTTTAGGCTTAACCCAGCTACCTAGTTCTAAAGGCTCGGTCTCATTTCTCCATTTTACAGGTACCCTAATGCTTCCGTCTTCGTACGTCTGCGGGGCTCCGACCTTTCTAAGAGTTCTAAGTGTTGCTCCTTCTATTTCTTTTATATTCCTATCTTTTGTTTTCATATTATAACTTAATAGTAGTACTATTTAAACTTTTCCTATAAAGAAAAAAGGGCTTTTACTTCGCCCTATGTAAGAAATAAATTTCGCACGAGATTATTTTTAGTATCTACCTTTCTTTTTTCCCTTACCCATAAAGGCACCTAGGAAAAGAAGACCAATAAATACGGCTATTACTGCTGGAGCCCACCCCGCCAAACCTGTAGTACCTAATTGTGTTTGAAGGTATTCCGTTGTAGCGTAGCTAGTTCCCCCTGGGGAGCTAGTATTACTTACGTTATCTGGGGTCTGACATAGGTTATTACTAGAGTTCCAAGCCTGGTCCATAGTACATACTGCGGTAGCTCCACCGAAGTTATACAAAACAATAGACCCTACTCCAATTATAACAGCGAAAATTATAATCCCGTAAGCAAGTCCGGTTAAATCGTTAAACATTTTTTTTAATTAAACGTTAAAGATTTACCTTCTTTTGCCCTTTCCACCCATAAAGGCTCCTAAGAATAGAAGACCGATAAAGACAGCAATTACAGCAGGTACCCAGCCAGCCAAACCACCGCTACCCAACTGTGTTAACAAATATTGAGAAGTTGTGTTCGCAGTTCCACCTACAGCGTTTCCGAAGTTAGTAAGAACAATAGAGCCCACACCGATTATTACGGCAAAGATTATAATTCCGTATGCTAATCCTGTTAAATCATTAAACATCTTTTTTAAACCCCCTTTCAATACGTTAAAAAAGGATAGAAAATAGAAAGAGCGACGCTATATAAGCAATTAGCTAACATTTCTTAAGAATTGTTAACATTTACGTCGCCTGTGTATTTTTATTGCTAGTAAAAATTATGTATAAAAACATAAAGATTATTACTCCAGCCATAAACCCGACGCTACCAGCGAAGCTAACTAACCCCGAGTAAGCTAAAAGTAATCCTATTACAAGCATTAAAAAAGACGAGACTAATAAAGATATTTCCCAGCCGAAGCCGATAAAGGTCATTATTAAAACTACCCAGAGCATATAAAACATACCTATCCAAAAGCTACCGCCACTAGCAGTATTAGCCTGGCTAGGAAGTTGCCCGAAATCCGTTAAATTACTCCAATTTATTACGGCCATTTTAAAACACCACCTTAAACAAAGCGTACAATATAGACGCTACTAAGCTAAGGAAAAATATTACTCTAAATCCATTACCTAAAGCGGTACCCGCTTCTCCTAAACCCCAGGAAGCTATTACCTGTGATATAAACCCACCACTAATAAAGCTCCACGCTATATCTACAGCGTCTTTAACTAATCCCCAGGAAGACTTTAAACTAATTCCCTGTGTAGCGTCGAAGGTAGCCTCTCCACCTTTAACCTGTTGCTGTGCTGTGTCCTGGTAATTTATAAATTTCTGCTGGGCTCCCGAAGTATCGTTTATACCTACCTGGTAATCTTTTTCATACATCCCATTAAAGCCCCCTGTAACTATTGCTAAAATTGCTAGGAAGACTACGCTAAGTAATATCCCTTCCGTCCAGCCCGATATACTAGCCCCTCTTTTATTCATTTTCCCACTCTCCCTATAAAGTGCGCTACGAGCCCCGCTAGTAACGCTATTCCCCCAATTATGACTACACTTATAGACCCGAAGTATAACGCTGGAATTAGGGCTACTATAACTCCAATTAGAGCCCCTAGCGGAGACATCATAGCAAAAAAGAATATAACCGGTACGGCGATTAGCATAGAGAGCCATAAACCGAAGCTGGAAGTAAATACGTTGTTTACTATCCCCCCTATCTTTTGTACTAATATTTGCCCTGGAGAAGCAGACCTTATTACCTGTCCTATAAGAGTTCCTGTATAAAGAGAAGTGTTACAGCTCATAGCTCCCGAAGCTCCCGTAGTCTGAGTACTACAAACTGCGTAACGTTCTACTCCTGTATCTTTATAGATAGTTAAATTCATAGTAGACGTTTTAAGGCTAGGGTCTGAATAAACAAAAGTCCATATACCCGTAGTCTCGTTTAAATCAAAAGTGTACTCTATACCGAATATACTAGTATAGTCTGTATCTCCAGGAGAAATACTAAGAGTATAAGTACACGGAGAAGTTAAACAAGCCATTCTTATAGGGTCTGCTAATTTAACTAGCGTTCCATTTCTATAATAAACCCCTATTCTATAATCTACGTCTTCCGTTTTAACGTGTATAATTGTTGTACCTTTCTCGTCGGTTTTTCCCATATCCACTACGTTATACTCATTTAATCCAGGGTACCACCTTACTAAAGTTGTAAAATAATCGGAATAAGGATTTAAGCTAGTATCTTCTACGTCTAGTTTAAAGCTAGTCTGGTCTGAGCTAAATAAATCATAAAGAGTTATGTTAGTTGTAGCGTTGCTTAGTATAGAGTTATCAAATAAATAATAACGTCTATCTACGTAACCTGTAGACCTGTAAAATATTTCTCCGGAGCCGAGTACCCAGGCGTTACTTATTGTATCATTAATACAAACATAAAAAGGATTTACATTAGTAAGAGTTCCATACGTTCTTACTACGCTAGAATTATCCGCTGTACCATACCAGAAGTTATAATCAAAAGTACCCGTAATAGAGGATAAATTAGCTTCGTCTTTTAAAGTAAAATTATAAGCCTTTCCGCTACAGCTTACGTTAGTTACATTTAGCGACGGAATATTATAAATCGTCTGGTAGTAGTTACCGCTATTGTAATTAGTACCAGCGACGTTATAAGAATAATTAAACGTAGCGTTATAGTCTGCGGTTACTGAAGGAGCAGTAAAATAACTTCTATACTGCGCTAGAGTTCCATTATTATTTAAGAGAGCCATAGTATAATTAGTATTATTCCAAATCAAATAAGCGGAAGGCGTACCTAAGTAAGTAGCCGAGACATTAAAGTAAAATGTATTATTTTGCCCTTCTATTTTATTTACAGGGTTACCGACGCTGTAATTTAATAAATTAATGTAGTAACTAAGCAGAGTAGAGTTAGTATTACCTAGCGTATCATTCGCAGTATAGTTAATCCAATACCAGCCAGGATTAGTAAAATTAATACCCTGGGTAGCATTACAGGCAAAGATTACAGGCGTAGTACTTTCGTTAGTAAAGTAAGAGCACGTACTTAAAAAATTATCCGTAGCTGTAGTATTAAAGGTAATATTTACAGGCATAATAAAAGTAGTAGTATTAGCAATAGGAGAATTTACATTTAAGACAGGGGCGGTAGTATCAATCGTAAAATATTGTGCAGTTCCATTTGCACAGTTGGAAGCATTATCACAAGCCCCACAATTCCAAGAATAATATCCGTCGGCTAAACTTCTTGCGAATGTTGTTGAAGTATCATTATAAACTGATGAGTTTGTTCCATTGATTGAATTGTTCAAATATAAAGTTATATTCTGTAAAAATCCACCATCCCATCCATCATCACTTGCTTTACAATCAAAAGTAACATCTTGACTTGTTGAATTGTAAAATGCTATTGGTGAGGTGAGAGTTACTGTTGGGGGATAATCTGAAATATAAGGAACTCCCCAAATTTCAAATAAATTGTCTGAATCATATTCTGCCCAAGAACTTCCATTATTATTTGAAGTTAAAAAACTTCCTCCCAAATATCCGTCTGAACCTCCTACTCTCGTGACTAAAAAATCACCATATAAAAGATAAGCATATCTTACATTTGGATATAAAAGAGCATCAGGCATAGAAATATTAAACCATACCATACTCGTACCAATATCCCCCCCATCAAAAGAAGTTTCAGATAATGGAGAACCTGTTGGTAATCTTGTTGAAGTGGAAGTATTATATACTCTTACAATAATATTACCAACTCCGTCCTGTGCTTTTATTGAAATTCCTTTTAGTGTAAATACTTCATTTGTTGAAACATTTCCTACCTTAAAAGATTGTCCGAGAGCAGCATCTCCAATATTGGTTTCTACAACACCTCCTGTTAAATAATATTCATATCTTATTGCTGTTCCGAATGTTGCCCATTCTTCTACTTTAACTCCAAAGAATGTTGGTATCCATTCATATAAAACTCCTTCTTCCATTCCTGAATAATATCCTCTAATGAGTGTTTTTCCAATGGGCAAGATTGTTTCTCCGTTTATTTTGTCCCAAGTTCCTTTCTTTATTTCTTCGTGAGTTCCTTTCAAAACAACACATTCGGTTTTGTTATCTTTCCAATTTCCCTCACAAGTATCAACATAATCTTGGACAATTTTTATTTCCTCTCCATTTGGATTGTAATATTTCAAAATAAGATTGTTGTTTGCAATCTTTTCCATAGAAGATTTATAAAAAATTTCGGTATTGCTCAAAAGATTTATTGTTTGTTCTTTTGGAACTTCAATCTCATATTCAAAAACATAATCTCCGGGAATAACATATCTTATTTGTTCTGTGTTCAATTTTGTTGTTGCAATTGTTTCTCCTTGAATAAAACAAGTTCCAACCCATAAATTGCAATTGTTTATGGTTGCTGTTTTTGTTATTTCATCATAACTCTTAACATTATCCCATTCCCAAGCAGATACAAAACTCGTTAAAAATAGGATGAACATTATCATTACTCCAACCTTAATCGTCGATGTATGGGCTTCTAATCGCTTATTATTTTTTAGTTTTTTCATCTTTTATTAATAAATGCTATTTTTCCGTATATAATAATTCCTGTTATTACCATTACTCCTACTAAGACTTCTCCGAAGTGCGCAAGTATCCAGCTCATAAATCCTAACTGCGAAGCTTCTAGGGCGAAGTCGGAAGACCCGTAAATACTATTTAAGCTGTCTACTATTCCAGGAGCAAATAAGATTAACATAAAGTTAATTACGACGTAGAGTATAATCCAGAAGGGAGAAGTATCTATCATAAACGCCGATATGAAAAGGAGTATCAAAGCTAAGAAAAAACAGGCTACTATAATTTTATCCCAGAAGGTAGTAAATGTCGTAAGCACTCCGCTAATATTAGCAGAAGCTACAGCGCCACCCGCGCCCGTAACATTCCCGAAGCTGTTAGTAAGCGGGGTCTGTATTGAATTGAACACCTTAAGCACTATAGGAGCTATAAGTATAAGACCGAAGACTAAAACAATAAACCAAACTATAGGGCTATCTAGTTGCGCTTTCTTATTCATTTCTTACCCCTCATAAATTTACTAACCTTTCCTAAGTCTAGCTGTATGTAGTTCTCGTTAAACTCTGGCGACGCTACCATTTTAAAGACCTTAGTCATCGGTACTTTAATCGTCTTACCAGAATATTTTTTTAAGTCTAGCTCTACGTTAGTTTTAATATGCTTATATCTAGCGTAAGTCTCTACAGGTATTCTAACAAAGACGTATTTTTTAACCATATTTAATATTCCCCCACGTGTAGCGGTCTTTTCTTTTCAAAGCCTTTATAGAGTATAGTAATTACAAAAGCGATTAAAGGAAGTACCCCGTTAGTATACATAAGCATAGTTAACCAGCCGTTAGTAAGATTTTCTATAAAGGTATTAAGTAAATAGTTCTCTGCTAAATAAGTTACTATCATAGTTAGAATTAAGAAGCTCCAGGATAAAAGCACGTCTAGTATTCCCTCGTCCATAGTAGCTAACTTAGCTATAGTAATAAAGAGAGTAAAAAATAAACCCAGAGCCGTTATAGCAAACAAAACCCAGATAAACATTTTAAATAAATCGTCTGCTGGATAAAATCCGTTCTTAGTTACATAATAAGTTTGCTCGTATAAACCAGCCTGTACGGAGCTGTTACAAATCCATTTAAAAGAATAAGTACCCTTATATAAAGAAACGTTAGCGGGTATTAAAAACTCTGCGTCTCCGTCTTCTCCTATAGTGTTAGTAGTATTTTTATATAAATGTTCTCCGTTAGTGCTCTCATTATAAATATGAAAGACGCAAGTAATACCAGAATAAAAAACCTGGGTAGCGTTTATAATATGAGTATGAAATATCCTACTAGTATTCTGAGGTACTGCGTCGGGAATATTGGGAGAAAGTACTAAAGCTGTCGGAGTAGAAATAGATTTAAGAGCGGGAGCGGAGCTAATTAAAGGAGCAATAATAAACAGAGCTAGAAGAAAAATATAAACGTTCTTCATATCTTTTTTATTCTCTGTATCTTAAATTTAGTATTGATAGGTCTAAAGTCTAGACCAGACTTACTTAACTTACCAGCCTTATACTTTCCAAACTTCTTAAAAGCTAGAGCTGAGAAGCTAGGGATATATCCCGTAGTTCTCCTACCGCCTTTTAAAACGTTCTTCATTAAACCAATATTGTTAAAGTCTAGCCTAGGAATAAATACCCCGCCACCACCTCTTATTGTAGGGGGATTAAAATTATATGTAGCTCTCCCGAAAGTTCCAGGAGAAATAAGACCAGACCTTAAGCCTGTTCTATATTGCTGAGCCTGTGTAACGTTCTGTATTTCTACAGGAGTAACTATAATGTTATCTCTGTTAACCGCCATTACTCCGCTACCGCCTCTAGTTACAGGAATTACTATGTTCTCCTGTCTTAAGGAAGTAGTAACCGCTGTAGAAGTTGCCGGTAAAACTCTACTAAGATTAGAAGTTTGTAAACTGCTCTCCATTTTAGGAGTTTGAATATAAGGGGCTGTCTTAGTAGCAGAGCCCAAAACAAAAGTACTAGCCCCGTAACTCTGAGTTAGAGTACTAGGAGATATAGAAGGTACGCTAAAGGTAGACGCTTTTAAAGTCGCTCCTACTGCTGTTCCCGCTCCAGCATTACTAAAGGTAGAAGCTAAAGAAGTTTTACTACCCCCACTAAAAATAATTATGTTACTACTTCCCTGGTCTGTTAGTTCTCCTATATTTCCGAAGTTATAAGCTCGGCTTCTT
>JAQVXM010000100.1 GCA_028709185.1 Minisyncoccota bacterium
CCGCCACTTTAACTCCTCGCAGGTAAGCCTGTCCGATTTCGTCGTCCACTTTGGCATTGCCCGGGCCTTCAAGTCTTATATCATCAAATATAAGCCAGGAACCTTCAAGATTGGTGAAATTTATTTTATTGCCGCCTTTTTTTATCAGGCCGGCGTCCAGCGGTATCTGAATGGTATGCCTTCTTATTCTATCGTAATTTCCTGTCAAAGATTCATCTCCTCCCCCACTCGGCAAAATATATTTCCAGGATTTACTGTTTACAGTTACTTTAAAATAGGGAGGACGATCCTTATTCGTATCCAACATATCGATGATCAGTTTCCAATCTCCGGTTTCAGGTACTGATTTCATACTGAACAGCACATTCAATACATGGGTCCTGATTCCCGCTGTACCACTTGTTCCTCCCCAACGGTCGTCCGGGCCAGGTAGGATATAGGGAAAATCATTTTTTGGATTGGATTTCCCAACCAGGTAAAAACGGTCTTCCCATCCAAAATCGTGATTCAGGAACTCTTTGTAATCTCCGGGCGCCAATGCAAATTCTGTTGCGCTGTTGTTATTAATTCCTATCTGCCAGATCACTTCAGATCCCTTATTTTTACCAAATCCATGTGAAATAGCAATTAAGCCGATAATAGTACCAAGTATGAAGCCTTTTTTCATCATTCCTATTTTTTGATATTTTTTCGAAAAAGAACAAGAGGAGGATTATTTGTTCATTTCCTATTCCCCTCTTTTTATTGGGATTTGATCCCATGACCAGCTTTAAAGTTCCACCTTTAAATAGTTCATCCCGATAAAACCAAAATTTATTCAATGGTTTTCTGTTTAAAGCAGCCGATTGTATATAGTAGGCATCCGACGCATTCCCCTCGCTTTCTATAACAAACTTTTTTCCGGATGAATTTAATGAACTATGCTCGCCAATTGTTCCATAGAATTCATCGTTATTTTGATCATATTCAGTGAATTCTTATCAGGTATTCATTCGCGATTTTTTATTTTCAATTTAATAAATTTGTTCTCAAAAGGTGCAAAGGGAATGGATGTAACAGTATCCGACAAGGATTCTTCAATTGCATTCACAATTTGAAACCCGTAAATCTTACCGTTTCTGTCTTTAATCGTAAGTTCTGTACTCTTACCATCTGTTTCCCTCACGTTGAGTAACAAAAAGCCGGCATCCTTAGACAGTGTACTGGATGTCATCAGCAGGTTTGACTTATCTATTTCAAAAGCAGAGAAGTCCATGGGTTTGTTGTTTTCCTTTCCTACGGGCATCACACGGGCATAAAGAGGTATCCTGGCATTTCTTGTAAAATCAATGGCCACAGCATTTGACAGATCATCTGTGGATGTGATAAAGTAGTTCCATCTGAATTCGCCCTCCTGGGAAGCGCGGAAATTGGTCACCCAATAGTTATTCATCACCCATGAAAAAACATGAGGCTTATCATATTTCTTTTCATATTGAAAGGGACCGTCCAGTAAATCACCAAGTTGTACCAGAGGTACCACGTCAGATCCCACAATGAACTGAACCTTGTCATTTCGAGCTGCCGCAAAATTCTGAATCGTATTCCAATCGCTCGCCGTGCCTTCAAGCTGATTTTCTCCTGGATATACCACCCCGCCCTGCACGTCAAAAGCCAGCCTGGAGTCATTGAGCTTGAATGGGAAAGCCACATATATACCGGTTGGGTCCAATTCAGGAAGTCGTTTTAACCTGTAGGACAATTCAATTCTTTTTTCGTGATTAAACAGTTTTATCTCCAGTTGCACACCAAAGTTGTCATCTACACCGGGAGCTTTCCCACGTACATATACACTCTGATATATTTCCCCGTTTGTACCCGTACTTAGCTGTACATCCGACAAACCGGTTCGTGTATACTCATCTGTTCTGTACAACTCCATCTGGTGCCGATCGCCAAGCTTTTCGTAGATAAATGCGCCCATATCCCAGGGAGAAGACTCATCGACCATCTCTAAATCGAGCTCTTTATCGATCAGGCTTTGGATACCGCCGGTCGACGGATTTAAAGTAATGCGATAGTACTTATTTTCAATGACATTGTCCGAAAGAAGGGTTTGTGGAGGCGTAGGTATATTTTTATCTTTCTCGACAACTATTTCAAAGGTTTTATATCCCATCGCAGGGATATCATCTGCCTGGATTGCATAATACCGTCCTTCCCTCCGTGAGTTAAGTTGTTGTACTTTCAAAGGATTTCCCTTTGCATCAATGATTTTAAAAGCCTTGTTCTCTGGAATAACTTCATAATCTATATAAGTAGTCACGAGGTTAGAGCGATGTTGTGCGTTGGGATTGAAAAATGTAATCGTCGGATGCTTTCCCCTTTTCAATTCTCCCTGTAAAAGTCCACCCGAGGTTTCATATAAGAGTTGAGCACTCTTTAATCCTTCCCATACAAACGATGATTTTTGACTCCATTGGGTCTGACTGTTTTCTGCCAGCGGATCACGAAGACTCTCTGAGGCACCGAATGTATGTTCGTCATAAAAGAGTAAGTTTTCGTGTATATGTGTGATTTCTTCGTGTATGTGCGCAGGAATTTCCTCTCCCTTGGCAGCAGCCATCGATAACAGGCTT
>JAQVXM010000101.1 GCA_028709185.1 Minisyncoccota bacterium
GCAACGGACAGGCGGAAGAAAATTGTCCTTCCACTTGCGTTCCTGGCAGTCTCGATTGCCCTGTTTGTTCTTCTTCCGCTTCCGAAAAATGCGCCGACAATATCGACAACGATTGCGACGGCCAGATTGACGAAGGTTGTTCCATTCCGGAAACCAAAAAACAATGCAATGATAATTTAGATAACGATGGCGATAGTAAAATAGATATGATTGATCCCGGCTGTTCTTCTCCTTATGATGATGATGAAACCGATTCGTCTTCCTGCGTTCCCGGTTCTTCCGGTTGTCCGATTTGCGCTCCTCTTGTTGATGAAAAATGCGGCGATAAAATCGACAATAATTGCAACGGCCAAATAGATGAAAATTGTCCCATAAATTATGAAGCTCCTTCTTTGAATTTCTTTTCCGATAAAGTTCTTGTTAAAGCCGGCGAATCTTTCACTCTCACTTGGATTTCCAGAAATTCCGATATTTGCCAAGCCTCGGGAGGCTGGAATGGCGTTAAATTTGTGGTTGGACAGGAGGTTGTGGGAAGCATAAACTCAGACACGGTCTTTACTATGGAATGTTCCGGTCCGGGCTGAAGTGTCTCCGAATCTGTTGTTGTTCCTTTTGATTCCTGTGATGTCCCGGTTATTCCTCCGGGCGGTGGTGATGATGACGATGATGGCGGAAACGGAGGAGGTGGCGGTAATGGTGGCGGAGGAAATGGCGGCGGTGGAGATAATGGCGGATCTTCTTGTACTAATGGCGAAACTGAATCGAGAGATTGTTCCGGATGGATTAATGGAACTCTTTGCGGCGGCGGAACGGAAAAAAGAACATGTTCCGATGGAGCTTGGAGTTCTTGGGGTTCCTGTTCTGGTTACGTTTGCTCTCTTTCTTGTTCCGATGCCGGACTTTCCAAAACTAAAAATATTATTCAGGGCGCTGAAGTGGATATGACTAAATTTATTTCCTGTATCGGATTATCTGATCTCACCTACGAAGTAACAGGACCTAATAATTTCTTTCATTCCGGTAACGGCATTATTAGTCCGAAAGTTTCCGGAGTCTATTTTGTCAAAGCCAAAAATTCTTCCGGTCTTTCCTCTGATGCTGTTATTGAAGTTCAGATCAACGTCTTCACCCCCGGCGCCGAAGAAACGAACTGATAAGAATTAAAAGGAAAACAAGCGGGAAAATTCGTAGAAAAGCGAATTTTCCCGCTTGTCTCTTATTATTCCCGCAAAAGTGGAAATTTATTTTCCCTAATTTGACAAAAACGTTTGGGAGGATAAGCTATAGTTAGTAGTTTTAAAAACTTAGAACAGAAAGGAGGTGAATGCTGTGCGAAGAAAGACGCAGTCTGAAAAATGGCAACGTCCGATCCTTAAAATCAGACCGCTGCCAAAGCTGAAAACATTGAATGTTTGTCGGCAACCTAGTAACTGCCACTAATCGCAGCGGCGATTTATGGGGCTAAGAAAAAGTATTATACTGACCTTAGCCCCTATTTTATTTTTATGAAAAAAATATCATTACGAAAAATTAAACCCACCGATAAAAAATATTTTGCTAAGTGGTGGAGAGATAAAATTTTACTTAAATTAACAAGTGGACGATTAAGGTATATTTCGAATCAAGAAGTTAATAAATATTTTCAAGCTATTTTATATGGTAAAAATAATTATGATTTTATGATAACTTTAGATAAGAAAGTTATTGGTCATATTTGTTTAGTTAAAAGAAAAAATAATTGGTACGAAACACAAATCGTAATAGGTGAAAAAAAATATTGGAGCAAGGGTTATGGATCAAGAGCGATTACGCTGCTTACTAAAAAAGCAAAGCGACTCGGGGTCTTAAAAATTTATTTAGAAGTTAGACCGACCAATATTAGGGCTATTCATGCTTATGAGAAATGCCGTTTTAAAAAAACGAAAACAATTCATTATTTCAAAAATAAATATTTACCGAAAGCATTAAGAATGGAATTGATTAAATAGTTTTCGTCATTATTCCAAAAATCAAGACACTTTTTATATTTTTAGTAGTTTTCTGCTGATACTCTCTGTTCTGGTTGCGTTTGCTCTCTTTCTTGTTCCGATGCCGGACTTTCCAAAACTAAAAATATTATTCAGGGCGCTGAAGTGGATATGACTAAATTTATTTCCTGTATCGGATTATCTGATCTCACCTACGAAGTAACAGGACCTAATAATTTCTTTCATTCCGGTAACGGCATTATTAGTCCGAAAGTTTCCGGAGTCTATTTTGTCAAAGCCAAAAATTCTTCCGGTCTTTCCTCTGATGCTGTTATTGAAGTTCAGATCAACGTCTTCACCCCCGGCGCCGAAGAAACTAACTAAATCTTTTCAAGATAATTCGTTTATGATTGAAAAACCACCAATAAAGAGGTGGTTTTTCATTGCTTTTTTCTGCGGAAAACATCTTTTTCAAAAAAAATTTAAATGTTTTGAAGGAAAATTTTAAAAAATTTCGTCAAGGAAAAGAAGTATCCGGTTCAAGATTGAGAAAAACGCTGGTTTGATGTCCGCCTGTTTTTTTATAAAATATAGAATTATAATAAACCAATGAACGAAGACAAAAGAAACGTAGAAGAAAAATAT
>JAQVXM010000102.1 GCA_028709185.1 Minisyncoccota bacterium
ATGAAAAAATCAGAATATATTTTAAAAAGTTTTTTGAACGCTTTTGGAGTTCTCGTTTATGTTTCTTTGATAGCTTGGTTGCTTTTTAACGGAGAAAGCTTTTTTGGAAATGAAAAAAGTTTTCTTATTCCTATTTTTATGCTACTTCTTCTTGTGGTATCGGCATCTATCACAGGATTGCTGGTTTTGGGCAAGCCGATTCATCTTTATTTAAGCGGACTTAAAAAAGAAGCGTTTTGTTTTCTTTTTGCCACTTTGGCATGGCTTGTTCTTTTCGTTATTATTCTTATAACTTTCCTAATAATATTATGATTTCTTTTGAAGAGTTTAAAAAAATAGAATTGAAAATCGGAAAGATTTTAACAGCGGAAAAAGTGGAAGGTTCGGAAAAACTTTTAAAGTTGGCGGTTGATTTTGGCGAAGAATCACCGAGACAGGTGGTTTCGGGAATTGCCAAAAGTTATGAGCCGGAAGTTTTAGTCGGCAAAGAATTTGTTTTTGTGACAAATCTTGAACCGAGAAATATTATGGGACTTGAAAGCCAGGCGATGATTCTTGCGACAATCAAGAAGGGGGGGACAAAAGAAGAAATTATTTTGATGAAACCGGTGAAAAAAGTTAAGCCTGGAAGCGTGCTCGGATAGTTTTTATTTTGCATTGATTTCGCTAAAAACTTTATTTTATATTTTAAGGAATATAAAATTTCTGTTGAAGAGGGTGGAGGTTTGTGTTATAGTGCGGATGTTTTAGGAGGCGTGCGCGAGCGGTTGAAACGGACGGTCTTGAAAACCGTTATGTCGGAAACGGCATCGGAGGTTCGAATCCTCCCGCCTCCGCCGGAATGTGCGATGGTGTTACGTGACTGTGTCGCTATACATTACTAAATAAGATATAGTCGCCAAGTTCTCGCACAATAGTATCTCGGGTAGATCGATGATTTTTATGATCGTATTTTCGCGTAAGATGTTCAAGATGTGCTTTCTCTTTTGCGATGACAGACTGGTAGCTGTTTTCTAATGTGCCTTGATTAATTTCGCGTACTCCTTTTCTGTCGAGCTTGTTGAAATACTCTCTCTGAGATTTATATTTCGGAACCAAGCAAATACAAAGGTCTGGCCGAAGGGGGAAAAAAGACATTGCGTTTTCAGATAAGATACCAACTCCAGTTTTGGTCTTTTGAGTTGGTACGGTATAGCACGGGTTATCTGACGTGATGAATGCTGTGCGATTTACTGGAGCCAAAAAAACCCACTGGATATCGAAAATATTTTTCGCTAACCTGTTTACTTTTAGCATCGATTTAGAATGTCCAGAATTCGTGAGTTTTATTCTTATGTCCTTCCCATGTATAAATTCAAAAATCTCTTTTTTTAGTTCATCATCAGACATTGCTAAAGCTCGCTCTAGAGATCTTTTCTCCGCTTCGTTTCTTGGTCTCGCTTCCAATAAGTCTTTTTTCGATACTTTTATTTTTTCAGGAGTATTTAGGTCTGCTCTCATGAACTTTAAAGTCGTAGCTTCAATAAATTTATCTAATTCCTCTCGATGTCTGGGAGTTCGTATGTATTGCAACGCAATATAAAAAGATAGGTAGCATCGGTCGTACCCTTGCAACTGATTTTGAACGGACGGGTTAATGCGTCTGATTGCTTGAATACCTAGCGAGTCTATGAGTGCAGTAACTTTTTCAGGCAAATAAAAGTTATCCTCCTCTTCATCAAGAACATTAAAATCTTTCTGCTTAAAACCCTTCCAGTCTGGTTCTCGCTCGATAATTTTATTCTCTGGAATGGAATAGACCCAGAAGTTGTTTTGTGACAGCTCGTTTGATACCCATTGGGCCAAGTATTTTTTTTGGACTGTATGATGATGCTCCATTCGTTTTAGTATGTAACATCAAGATATACAAAACAACAAATATACCTTGACTGTTTCTCCTCAAAACACCAAGTCGCAAACTCGCTAAAGAACCTTTACGCTACTTGGAATGGGTTGGTTCTTCGACTCTCACCGCTAAGTTTTACATTTAGCGAAATTGAAAATTATCCTATAAAAATTGATTAGCGGAGGGATTTGGAAATTATTTTTTTGAATTTGTTTTGCTCTTTTTTAAAACGGGTTTCCAGTTCTTTAAAAATATAAACATATTTGGGATTAAGCGCGTATGGCAAAAAGTGAAGCAAAAGGTGAATCAATAGAGTGATGAGACCGATAAATATTACAATCGGCAGTTCTTTATAAATACCGGCTGAAAAAACAGAAAAGAGAAAGAAGATATGAATGGCGGAAAGGGCGGAAAAAGACAAAAGATCAAACCGCCAGAGATATTTTTTCTTATATTTAATAATCGCAAAAAGAACAATATTAATAAGTTCTGTAATAATTATTACGAGAGCAATGAGTTTCCATTGTTGTACTTCAGGATTATAGATTACTTTTAAATCGGGGTTGTAATTAAAACCTAAAAATTGAGACCAATTATTTATGCCATAAGGAATAACGGAAAAAAGTCCGAATAAAGCGAGACTGATTAATAAGCTCATATAAGACAGGAAAGGACTTGCGAGCATCAATAATTTTGTCAGAAGT
>JAQVXM010000103.1 GCA_028709185.1 Minisyncoccota bacterium
TCTGAAATTTTCCAGTCCAGTTTAAGATGGAAATTCTTGAATTTCTTGTCATAAAGGATATCTCCGCCATTGTCAGCTCCGGCTTCTCCTTTCCCTGGTCCCTGACACATTAAAGTTCCATCGGAAACAATCCATGCGGCCGGAAGAACAGTTTTGTTTACACCACGCCATCCTTCTGCATTTTGTCCGTTAAACAGTAACTTCCATCCCTCCTGCTGTTCTGCGTTGGTCAGGGTGTTATCGGCTGCCACTTCTTCAACTTTAGCTGAATCTTGCGCTTCGGTAGTAGTTCCGGTTTTTTTCTGGCCGCCTGTGCAAGCAATGGCGAGAAATAAAACTCCGGTTAACAGGTAAGAAAAAACTTTTCTCATTTTGAATTGAATTTTAGGTTATTGAATGAATTTGAAATCGTCACAATATAATTTACGAAATTAATAAAAAAATCTTCTTGGCGCATAACAACTCGACCGCAGAATCGTACAGAAATTAAACAACACTGTTTAATTTCGTGATCGCGAATCGTTCATGGATTTAACTTTAAAAATAGTTGTGCCGTTCAGAAATGATGATTTGTTTTATTAATTTCGATAGTTTTTTTAAGGTAAAAGAGGGACTGGACTGACCAGAGATATTATCTGCACCTGACATGCAATATTATTTCGGCAGCATAGAGTTCTGTATAAAAGATTATTTAGCGTTGAAAATATGAATACACGAAAACCGAAGAGAATTGGAATTTTGACAGCCGGTGGAGACTGTCCCGGATTGAACGCTGCGATAAGAGGAGTTGGAAAAACGGCCATCGTGAATTACGGGATGGAGGTGATTGGATTCACTGCCGGATTTTCGGGTCTTATTGAGAAAGAGTATGTACAGTTAAAAGAACACAATCTTTCCGGCATTTTGACATTGGGAGGAACCATTTTGGGGACTTCAAGGGAGAAACCATACAAGTTTGTCAAAGAAGGCGATAATGAAAAGCCCGAGCTGATCAAAAATAACTATCATGAACTTAGTCTGGACGCCCTGGTCTGTATCGGAGGCAACGGGACTATGAAAACGGCCGAGAGATTAATGGAGGAAGGATTAAACGTGATTGGCATTCCGAAAACGATCGACAATGATGTTTGGGGAACTGATGTCACTTTTGGTTTTGATTCGGCCATTCAAATTGCCACTGAAGCTATTGATCGTTTACATACCACTGCAAACTCACATCAGCGGGTAATGATCATTGAAGTAATGGGCCATCATACTGGCTGGATTGCATTATATGCGGGGATGGCAGGCGGAGGTGATATCATCTTGCTACCTGAGTTGGATTATAACATCAGGTCGGTATGCAAAAGGATTGAAGAGCGTTTTGAGAGTAAAAAGGCTTATTCGATTGTGGTTGTGGCTGAGGGAATTAATCATCCCGGAGAACAGTCTGCCGGACGTTATGTGGCTGAAGCCATTCATACGTACACCGGCATCGAAACCCGGGAAACCGTATTGGGTTATGTTCAGAGGGGAGGAAGCCCAAGTCCGATGGACCGGATTCTTGCTACCCGGTATGGTGCATTTGCTGCGCAGTGCATTGCACAGGGTGACTTCGGAACCATGGTTGCTATAAAAAATAACAATCTGATTACTATTCCTCTTAACGAGATCAGTGACCGCCTCCGGTTCGTGGAAGAAGATCATCCGCTTATTGTAAAGGCAAGGCAAATGGGGGTTTCGTTTGGAGATGAGTGAATCGAACCCAAGTATAAACAGTCGCAAATTAAGTAAAAAGGCATTTTCCTGATTCTTTGGCTATTGTGTTTTAATAGTCGCGTTAAAGCGGAAACCAATCCCGTGGATATTGAGGATTTTGATATCCGGATCACCATTTAAATATTTTCGCAAGCGGGAGATAAAAACGTCAAGGCTTCTGCCCAGATAATAATCGTCAGAGCCCCATACGTTCTTCAATATTTCTGACCGGTTAAGTACCGTATTGGAATGCTCACAAAAATATTTCAGAAGCTGGGCTTCCTTATAGGTCAATATTTTACAGGTGTCTTGATCCAGGAGGGTAAGATTGTCATAATAGAAATCGAATTTTCCCACCTTACAGCTTTTTGTTTCCGGAAGGAAGCTGTCGAGAGGCTGGCTTCGTTTTAAGAATACCTTGATCCTCATCAGCAGTTCATCCATTCGAAAGGGTTTAGTGATATAATCGTCGGCACCTAAAGTAAAACCGTTTATTTTATCTTCAGGAAGCGATTTGGCGGTCAGGAACAAGATAGGTACGACCTGGTTGGTTTCTCTTATTTTTTTTGCCAGGGAAAAACCATCCAGTTTTGGCAACATGACGTCAAAAAGACAAAGGTCGAAACTCTCGTTTGTAAAGATCTTGAATGCTTTCTCTCCATCGTTGGTTTCCGTGACCTCATATCCTGCTTCTGAAAGATGATCGCAGATAATAAAATTCAGCGTGCTGTCATCTTCAACCAAAAGAATCTTTTTTCCTGTAAAATCCATAGCTAATCAGGTATAGTTAGTGTAAAAATACTTCCTTTAGGCGAATTCTCAATCACGCTGATTTTCCATCCATGG
>JAQVXM010000017.1 GCA_028709185.1 Minisyncoccota bacterium
TAGTTATGCTTATTTCTTCTCTAAGTTTTGCTCTCGGCTATCTTTATTTTCAGGAATTTAAAAATATTCCCATTGTTATTGAAAAATGTTCCGAATAGCTACTTTTTTCTTTCGTATTTTTTTTAAAGATATCCTATTTTTTTTAATATCGATTCATTTTCCCATTCCCATAATCTTTTTGCTCCAAGAAACGCTTCAAAATCATTTTCGTGGGAAACAGGGGATTCGGAAAGTTCAATAATTCCTTGCGGATCAGACCAAACATGCTCTTCTTCTTTACACATTCCGTTTGTATAAGGAAATGGCTTCGTAATTTTTTTTCGTCCTCCTTTTGTTCTTAAAACCGATCCGCATGATATGCATTTTTGCGACTGGTCTATTCTTAAAATCCATCTAGCTGAAAGTTCCGGAAATTTCTCTTTTAAAGCGTCAAAATAAGCCGCTGTTTGCAAATTATAATCACGATAAATGGATTGAGACGTTTTTATGTCTAAAACTCCGAATCGTCCGTTTAAATTGACTATGGCATCCACTGTTCCCGCATAGCGAAAATAATTGTGAATAACTCTTTTTTCAATAAGTTCCGGATAAGCTTCGATTAAATTTCTTTCTTTAAATTTTATAAAAGCATCTATCGCCGGTTTAATTTCTAAAGGTACTATTGGATTTTCCCCGATCATTATTTTTTGAACAGCCTCATGCACCATCGTTCCTTCAGTTGCTGATTTTTCTTTTATTTTTTCTCCGTTATCGAATCCGACAGCGGAATAAAATCTATAAAGTGCCGGCTTGGATTTTATTTCCATGATTTTTGTTACTCTCGGATACCATCCTTCTTCCACTTCGTATCCTGATAACTGCTTGAACTCCGCTTCTTTCTCCTTTTTATAAAACATTGTTTCTGGTTTCGGTTTTTTCAGTTTTTATAAATAAAAACAAGATTTAATTTTTAATCGGTTTGCAAACTAAAGGACTGTTTTTAAATTTAGAACACTGACCTAAAATCTGCTCATTTTTTACATAAAAAGAACACCCATCGTTTAAATCAAGATCTTGGCAGGCAATTCTTTCTTTCTCCATAAAATCCTTTCTTTTATCAAAAATACTAAAATTAAAAATAACAAAAAGAATGACAGAAATAATAATAACGATAAATATAACGATAGAAATTATTCTATTTTTATTTAGTTTCATAAATATTTAAAGCGAAAGAATTAATATGCTGGAAAAAATCAAATAATGAATAATTCTTGGAATTATAGCGTATTTAGTGAATTCGTAAAAACTCATTTTAAAAACTCCTCCCAACATGGGAAAATAAGGAAGAGGGGAAAGAGCTAATAAACTAAAAGATTTTTTTCCGTATTTATTAAACCATCTTAAAGATTTATTATAATTTTCTTCTTTTATAAATAGACTTACGGCAGAATTTTCTAAACTCAAACCAAGATAATAAGCGGCATAATTAGCTAGTACTGAACCGATAACCGTAAGCCAAATTAAATAAATAGCGTTAAAACCAAGAATAACTCCGGTCACAAGAGGAATTAAAGCGCTTAAAAAAGGCTGAGGGAGAGCTTCTAATAAAAAGATGAAAAGAAAGAAACCTAAATATCCCCAAGAAACAAGCCGATTCTCAATAAAGTCTGATATTGATTGTTTAAAATAATTAAAATTTAAAATTAAAAGAGAAGCAAGGATTAAAAGCCCGATTATTAAAAATATTATTTTAAATTTTGAAAACTTATTCATTGGTAGGGGAATTTATTCACCTGTCGCACAAGAACTGTTTTGCGACATTATTATTATAATTTTCCTTATTTAAAAAAAAGACTTTATAAAATCAATTAAAATAATAAAGAAATTAGCCACTCCTTTTAATATTAAAAAAAATCCGTTTCCTATTACTTCTAATACTTGCGTTTTTAATTGTGTTAAAATTTGCTCCATCATATTTTTTTATTTTCCTATATATTCCATAGGATTTAAATGAGCGCCAAAAGGCATCTGTCCGCACACTCTGCTTTGTCCCATGTAAAAAGTTTCTGAAGCGTAAACTGTGAAATGAAGATGAGGACCGGTAGAAAACCCGGAACTACCTGAATAACCTATTAATTCCCCTCTTTCTACGGTTTGGTTAGGGGAGACAATATATTTTGATAAATGAGCATAAAGAGTCGTTAATTTATTTTCAGAGTGTTTTAAAATTATAAATCGTCCATAAGCTCCCTTATAACAATAATTATCTTGGTTTCCAACTGCTAAAACAACACCATCGGCGCTGGCAAAAATTGGTGTGCCTGTCGGAATTCCTAAATCTATTCCGTTATGAAACCCGCTTTTATAATTTAAAGAAAAAGAAGTAATTCCATACCCTTGAGTCAAAAAATCTTCTATCGCTCCTTTTATCGGGGAAAGCAGCACTCCCCCTATCCCCTTTAAACTATCCGAATTAAAACTCTCTTTTAATTTTGTTTCTATG
Organism: Minisyncoccota bacterium; assembly: GCA_028709185.1. GTDB lineage: Bacteria > Patescibacteriota > Minisyncoccia > UBA6257 > XYB1-36-10 > JAQVXM01. The sequence continues at coordinate 2,483 of JAQVXM010000017.1, forward strand.
TCTTCTATTTCTTTTGCTATCTCTTCTTGTTTTTTTACCAGATCGTCAAGTTTTTCTGAATATTCCTCGGCTTGTTTTTTGGTTAAGCTTAAAAGTTTATTTTTTTCTTCTTGTTGTTCTTGCACTATTGCTTTTCTATAAGTTAGATTTTTATTTTGTAAAACAACTTCTTCTTTTTTTTCCGAGCGGTCTTTTACTTTAAAATTTAAATCGTCTTTTAATGATTTTAAAACTTCAACTTCGTCGGAAATTTTATTTTTTAAATCCAAAAGATTTTGTATATTTGTCACTCCTTCGCTCAGGCTTTTACTTTTTAAAATAGTCATGATCTCGCTTGAAGAATCTAAAAATTGCACTTCTCTTAAAACCTCTCCCATTGAAGAAGTCTTATCTTCTATCTCTTCTTCCGTGCTTCTTATTCCTGTTTCAAGAGATGTTAATTCTAAATCAAGCTTTCCGATAGAAACTTCCGCTGATTTTATGCCTAAGTTTAGTTGTTTTATGTTTTTTGTAAGAGAATTTACGTCTCCCTGATAAGTTCTTTTCTGATTCTCGACTTTATTCAGGTCTTTTTCTGTACTCTCTATTTCTTCTTTTATTTTTTGAAGCTCCTTATTTCTTTCTTCTATTTTAATTTTTAATTCTTCTTCTTGATTTGCGGCCATTATTTTTTCAACGCTTATAAAAAAAGTTAAAATGAAAAAAATAATCGCTGCTATTTTTAAAAAACTATTTTTCATTTTTAAGTTTTTCTATTGCTCTTTCTATTCTAGACAAAGATTCCGTCTGACCTAAAATAGAAAGAAGTTCTAAAGGTGGCGGAGAATTTTTTTTCCCGGATAAAGCTACTCTTAAAGGCCAGTAAACTTCCCCTCTCCCCTCCTCTTCTGCTAAAGCGACAATTTTTTCATCTCTATTAGAAGTATTTTCTTCTATTATTTTTTTGATTCTTTTTAAGATTTCCTCTTCTTTTTTTATATCAGTTTCCTTCCAAAGGAGCATTTTTTTTTCGTATTCCGGAATTTCAAAAAGAAAATTAGCTTCCTCTTTAAAATCGCTTATTTTTTTTAATCTTTCTTTTAAGGAAGAAACAGCTCTTTTAAATATCTCTTTTTTTTCAGCCCACTCTTTCGGAATAAATTTTTTTATTTTTTCTCCCGCTTCTTCGTCGCTCATCATTTTTAAATACTGTGAATTTATCCACTCTAGTTTTTCTTTATTAAAGATTGCTCCTCCTTTTTGCACTCGTTCAATGGAAAATTCTTTTATTATTTCTTCAAGACTCATTATTTCTTTATCTTCTTTTGGATGCCAACCTATAAAAGCCATAAAATTTATCATTGCTTCCGGTAGATAACCTTCTTCTCTAAAAGATAAAAGTGATGTTTCCATATATCTTTTTGACATCTTTCCTCCTTCTGGATTTAAAATTAACGGCAAATGAGCGTATTCCGGCATTGGAATATTTAAAACTTCCTGAATTAAAATCTGTTTTGGAGTATTGGGAATATGATCTTCTCCTCTAATCACATGCGTTATCTTTTCTTCAAAATCATCAATCACTACTGCAAAATTATAAAGAGGTGTCTTTAGATTTTTAGCTATTGCTATATCGCCTATTAATCTGGAATCAAAAGAAACTTTTCCTCTTATTAAATCTTTGAAATTTATTATTTTTTCTGGAACTTTTAATCTGATAAGCTGAGGTTCTCTATCTTTTGGCGGAGAATTTAAACATCTCCCATTGTATTTTGGCGTAAGTCCTTGAGAAAGCATAAACTGTTTTTCTTCTGTTAATTCCTCTTTTGTGCAATAACAGAAATAAGCCTTTTTTTCTTCTAATAGCTTTCTTAAATATTTCTCGTAAATTTCGCCTCTTTCGCTTTGCCTTATTATTGTTTCGTCTGATTTTATTCCTAACCATTCAAAACCTTCTAATATTTCCTCTTCAAACTTTTTTTTCGATCTTTCTAGATCGGTATCTTCTATTCTTATTATGAATTTTCCATTTTTACTTCTGGCAAAAAGCAAATTAAAAAGAGCGGTACGGGCAGTACCAAAATGAAGCGATCCTGTTGGTGAAGGAGCTATTCTCACTCTCACCTCTTTGTTTTCGCCTGTCATTATTTCCATTATAACACAAAAAAATACTTTTTCTACACTTTATCTTATTCTAAGCTTTAAAAGCTGGCTATTTTAAAAATTTCTTCTCCTATCATCTCTGCTGAATTTGGTATAAAAAAATTTAAAGATGCTTCCTGCATTTTTTTTAAATTATCTTCATTGCTTAAAATTTTATCTATTTGAATTAAAAGAATATTATTCAATAAATTACTCTCTTCTATAACTCTTCCTCCGCCTGCTTCCGCAAATTCAAAAGCATTTAATCTTTGATGATTTCCGGCCGAATTAGCTAATGGAATGAGAATGGCTGGTTTTCCAAAAGAAGCGATTTCGAAAATTGTTCCCGCGCCAGCTCTTCCGATTATTAAGTCTGCGGCTGTGTATGCTTCTTTTAAATCTTTCAATAAATAAGCCAAGAGATGATATTTTTTTGCTTCCTCTTTTTCTATTCCTTTTCCTATAAATTCAAGCTCTCCTTTTGCTTCTTTAAATTTATCTTCTCCTGTCTGATGAATAATTTGATATTTTTTTAAAAGCTCGGGGGCATTTCTGATTATTACATCATTTATTATTTCGCTTCCTTGTGAACCCCCTAAAACCAAAATCACTGGTTTTTCTGGATTAAAACCCCAGTATCTTTTTGCAAAAATCTGATCATCGCGATTATTTATTAAATCTTCTCGTACCGGATTGCCCACTAAAGCTGTTTTTTTTCCTTCAAAAAATACTTCCGCGGACTTGAATGATATTGCTATCCTTTTTGCAAATTTTGCTGAAATTTTATTTGTTAACCCTGGTACGGCGTCTGATTCGTGAATAATTATAGGTATTCTATAAAAAAATCCGGCTAAAACAACCGGCAATGCTCCCGGACCGCCTTTTGAAAAAATAACATCAGGCATAAAAAAATAGACATTTATTAAAGCTTGAAACACCCCGTAAACAAATTTGAATGGCTCTAATAAATTTAAAAAAGAAAAATATCTCCTGATTTTACTGGAAACTATTTTTTTTATTTTTATCCCGTAACCTTCAAGTATTGTTTGATATTTTCCGCTACTTCCAAAAAATCTTACGTCAATTTCCCTGTTATTTTTATCAGCTATTCTTTTTACTTCTTTGAAAACTGCTATTAAAGGATAAATATGTCCTCCTGTTCCTCCGCCGGCAAAAATTATTCTTATTTTTTTCACCCTTTTATTATATCACAAAGTAAAATGAATAATTTTTATTTTTTCTTTTATTTTGCGTATTTTGATATGTTCAACATTACACCGGCCATTGCTAAAAAAACTACCATACTGCTGCTTCCGAAACTCACGAATGGTAATGGAATTCCTGTCGTTGGAATTAATCCTGAATTTGTCGCCACATGTGTAAAAACTTGTATTCCCATAACTGAAGAGAATCCTACAAGAACTAACCTCGCAAATGCATCATCTATTCTATAAGCTAATATTAATCCTCTTAAAACTAAAATAAAAAAAATCAAAATTAAAATTGTTGATCCTATAAATCCGAATTCTTCTGCTATTACGGAAAATATTGAATCCCCGATTGGTTCTGGTAAATAACTTTTTTTATTGACAGAATTTCCATAACCGACTCCAAAAATTCCGCCCGAACCTATAGTTATTAAAGTTTGGTTTAATTGATGTTGCGTTCCTGTGGTGTCGGTTACTTCTCCGGTTTTTATAAAATCAAGAAAAGATGAAATTCTAGTCCAACGATAAGGAGTGAAGAAGGCGTAAATTGAAATCGCTAAAGTGATCGCGAAAACAAGCCAAAAAACAAAAAATTTTTTTCCGCCGGCAATATAATAAACAATCAAAGCCGAAAGCATTATTATTGCTACAATACTTGTGGCTGGTTGCAGAAATAAGAGTGTCGCTATTATTCCCGAAATTAAAATAAAAGGCAGAAATCCCTCTTTTAAATTTTCTTTCCTTCTTTCTCCTTTTTTTCCGGAAAGCCACGAAGCTACATAAATCAAAAAAGTAAATTTTACTATTTCTGCTGGCTGTAATGACGCTGGTCCGATGTCTATCCATCTCGTCGCCCCTTTTTTTGTTTCTCCAAGAGGTGTGAATACTAAAATAAGAAGAACAATACTCAAAAGAAGAAGAAAAATTGAGAATTTTTTTAAATATCTATAATTTATAAAATAAAGAAAAATAAAAGCTGCCAAACCCAGTCCGACCCCTTTTGTTAGTTGGTTTTTCAGATAAAAATATGTATCCCCTTCTCTTATTTTTCCAAGATCGGCCGAAGCTGAAGAAAGCATCAAAAGTCCAAATCCTAAAATAAAAATAAAAGAAATAAGCATTACATAATCCGGACTCCCGGCTCTCTTCTTTATTTCTTTAAATGAAAATATTCTGCTTAAAACCATCTTATTTTTTCTTTTCTTATATTTTCGTCCTTTTTGATTTTTCCTCCTAATCTTCCGGTTATTTTTCCGTTCTCGATAGAAAGAACACCGCCGACAACCAAATGTTTTATCTCTCCTGCTTTATTAAAAAGAACAACATCAGCTTCATTTCCTTCTTTTATTTCTCCGATATTTTTTAAACCCGACGCTTTTGCTGGAGACGATGTTATTTTTTCTATTATTTTTTCTATTTTTTCCCCTTTTATAAAAGACTCTTTTATAAAACTAGTAAAAGTATCTCGTGTTTCTTCAATGTTAGCTATGGCTGTTAGAAATATTGTTTTCTTTTTTATTAATTCTTTCTCTTTCTCCTCTTCTTCTTTTTTTTCGATTATTAATCCTTCAAAATTAATTTCTTTTAAAATAGTCAGAAGTTTTATTTTTCTTTCTTTATTATTTTTTCCTAAATCCTTAAAATTTTTTCCTTCATAATGCTTTTTTTTGCAAAAATCATCAAAAATTTTTAATTTCCCTGTTTCTAAATTTATTTTTTCCAAAATATCTTCTCTTTCTGATATTTGTTTTATATCTTTTATTTTCTCTCTTTTTATTTCTTTTGGCAGTAAAAATCTTACGGGAAAAATTTCTATTCCTTTAGGATTAAAACTGGCATATATTTCTTGAAGACTCTTTCCTCTTTCTAGCCATTCTATTTCTCTTTTCCTTATTTGTCGCGCAAAAAATTTCCCCTTTTTTCCTATTCGTCTCATTTCTCTTAAAAAGAAAGAAATATTTTTTTTTATTTCTTCTTCTGTCATTCCTCCCGTATCAAAAGATGCTATTTTTTCCTCTTTAAAAATTTCTTCTAAAATCGCTCTTGTTTCGCTTATTGGATTTATCAAAGAATATGGATAGCCCATGCCAAAAGATATTCCTTTTGCTCCTTCTCTTAAACTTTTTCTTGCTAGCCCCCTCAATGCTCTTATTTCGTTTTCTGTTGCTTCCCCTTTTTCTTTTTCTCCTAAAATTACATTTCTTATATTTGCTTGTCCTATTAAGCTGTAAAAATTGACACCGAATCTTTTTCCCTTCATTTTTTCTGCAAATTCTTCAAAGGAATTCCAATCAAAATTAAGAATTTCCGGAGACCACGTTTTTCTCACATTTTCTTGTAAACCGAACATTGGCGCAAGAGAAGCTCCGGCCTGTCCCAAAACTGCCGTAGTTATCCCTTGTTCCATATAATATTTTTGCTGTCTGTCTTTGAATATGGATGAAATAAAATCAGATCTTGAATCAAGATCTATAAATCCGGGAGATAAAAATAAATCATTTGCCTCGATAATTTTTTCTGCTTTGTATTCTGGAATTTTTCCTATAGCCGCTATTTTGTCTTCTTTTATTAAAACATCGCCTCGGTAAGGTTTTTCTCCTGTTCCATTTACAATAAAAACTCCTCTAAAAAGAACGCTCATTAACTAAATTATAACATAAAGCTTTTTTATCTTATTTCTCTTAACCGGCAATATTTGCACTTCTTGTCTTGGCACCTCTCGTTCCAAAAAGAAAAATTCAATATCTCTTCCCATACCCTTTCTATCTCTTTTTTTAAATCCTCTGTTTCTTTTTCGCTTATCTCAAAATATTCTTTTCTGAATTTTCCGCCGTCTGTCGGCTCCACAAAATCAAGAATCGCCTTATCAAGAATAAATTTCTGCGGCAAGGCCTGAAGAAGAATTTTATAAAAAACAAGCTGCCTTTTATATTCTCCTCTGCTTGTTTTTGTTTTTCCTTCTATTTCATTTCGACTTTTTGGTTTTCCTGTTTTGTAATCTGTAACATCTATTTTCTGCGAAGTGGGGGTGATAAATTCGATTTTATCTATCATTCCGTTTAAAATTATTTTTCCATTAAAAAAATCTCCTTTTATTCTTACTTCATTTTTTGTATTGAAATTCCAAATATCTTTATAATTATTATAAAAAGCCGGCAGAATTTTTTTGCCTTTTTCTAAAGATAATTTAAAATCTTCTTCTCTTAGCCCTTCTTTAAAAAGCGCTCTTTCAAATTCCTTTAAAATAAACTTATCATTCGCTTTTTCCCCTTTTCTCTTCTTATTAAAAAATCCGGATAAAGACGCATGTACTGCCGTTCCAAAACTTGCCTGTCTCATTTTTATTTTCGGCAGTTTAAGTAAACTCTCATAAAAAAATTTCCACGGACATTCTAAATAATTATTTAAAGCTGTCACAGAAAGTCCTTTTCTTAAAAATTTTTCTTTCAAAAAAATTTTTTCTGCTTCTTCTATTTTTTCTTCCGTCTTTTTCAAAAAATAAAATTCTCTTTCTTTTTTTTCTTCTCGTTTTTCTTCCTTTAATTCTTTTTTTATTTCTTCAATAAACTGAGACGGCGCTTGCTCTTTTCCTTCTTCTGAATATTCGGCATAAGTAATGAAAACTTTTTTTCTTGCTCTTGTTATTGCCATATAAAATAATCTTCTCTCATCTTCATTTTTTTCTGCTTTTTCTGCTCGAAAAGAAAGTTCGTTCGGCAAACTGAAAGCTTCTATTATTCTTTTATTTCCAAAATGTCCGTCCGTTGCGCCGATAATGAATACAATGTCAAATTCCAATCCTTTGGCTTTATGAGCGGTCATAAGTCTTACTATTCCTTCTCTTTTTATTTCCTTTCCTTTTAATCTGATTCCCTCTTCTTTTAAAAGTTCTAAATGATTTACAAAATCAGTCAATGAATATTCTTTCCGAATCGCCGCCATTCTTTTAGCTTCTTTAAATAAAACTGAAACTTTTTCAAAAATCTCAAAATAATTGGAAAGCGATAAAACTTTTTCTGTAAATCCGGAATCTTTTATTATTTTTTCCAAAACTGTCACCGGTCCATAATTATAACTTTCCTTTTTCCATTCCGTAAGTTTCGTAAAAAAATGATATATTTTTTCCGTTTCTTCTATTTCTGCTTCCGCCATTTTATTCCGATTGGAAATTATTTTTATAATCGCTGTTCTGTTTTTTTCTCTGGCTTCTAAAAGTTTAAAAATATCTAGCTGTTTTATTTTTAAAAAGTCCAAATGTAAAGCTTGAATAATTTTTTCATCATTTCCAATTTCTTCCACTGCTTTTAAAAGTGTTATTATTTTTTGAATTTCTTTATTTTGAAAAATGTCCGTATCTGATTCTATGGAAAAAATTATTCCTTTTCTTTCTAAGGTGTCTGCTATAACTTCCGCGTCTTTATTTTCTCTAAAAATAACCCCGATTTCTTCCGGTAAAATTCCTTTTTTTATTTCTTCTTTTATTTTTTCCGCAATGAATTCCACTTCTTCTTCCTTATTCAAAAACACGCGCACTTTTATTTTCTCGCCTTTTTCTTTTGTTTCCGCCTTTAATTTTGCCGGTATTTTTTCTTTATTGTTCTCTATCAAACTGTCAGCCGCATCAAGTATTTTTTGAGTGGAGCGATAATTGCTTTTTAAATTGATTAATTTTGCCTTTTTATATTTTTCTTTAAAAAAAAGAAAATTTTCCAGTGATGCTCCTTGAAACCGAAAAATAGCTTGCTTTTCATCTCCTACTACAAAAATATTAGGATTTTCATGAAAATTTCCAAGAAGTTCTA
>JAQVXM010000104.1 GCA_028709185.1 Minisyncoccota bacterium
AAGCGCGGGAAGGCACGGCGGTGGGAGACGGGGTGGCAGAAATGCGGCACCGTGTGTGGGCGCTCATGGCCCGTCTCGGAGGCGACCGTGCCGGAGAGATCTACACGTGCAAAGTCCCTCAATCCATGATTGATACGACGCACCTGCGCCGCGTCGAAGGGGAGTCGAGCGGGCTCGCCGACATCCGGATCCAGCAGAAGCTTTCCGATGGCGTGCAGAAGGGGGATCGCGCTATCTACTTCCGCGCGGGTGCGAGCGGAAAAACACAGCCGACGCCCGAAGATCTCCTCGCCATCGCCACGCGGCGTCCCACGAATTTCAACATCTCCTACCCGGGTCTGTTTCCGGATGGCATGGACAGAGATCACGGACATTCGCTGAGTGAGTTTGTCCGACGGGTGCAGGATGTCTGTCCGATGGTGAGCATGGATATTCACGGATTCACGCAGATGGATCATATTCGTCCCGCACTTTCCCATGTGGATCTGTTCAACGCGAACCTCGTGGAGGCGGCGCGGGTGTTCCTCGGAGAGAAGGTCAATGCGGCTCGGGATCTCTCCGACGCCGATCGTGGTGCTCTGCAAGAGAAGATCCTCTCGGCCATCCGGCCTTTCCTCGATCAGCCGACGGGCAGGACGCGCATGTTCACAATCACGGATGCGCGCGGGTGCTTCGTCATCCTGCAATCTTCGCAAGGGGGCATTCAAGCCGATGATGTACCTTCGCCGTGTGCCGCCATCCCTGCCAAGGACAAAACGGGAGCCGGTGATGTGCGCTTCGGGCTGCAGCGGCTCCGGATCGCCCGCGAACGGGCGAATCAGTGGAAGGAGGGACGATTCGATTTCCGGAGTGCGACGCTTGCCGCCCAGATCGGACAGATCGCAACCACGCTGCATGTTCAGGGGCGGCGCGAGAACGCGCTCGAAGGAGTGACACTCACAAGGCTCACGCGCGTTGCCGGTGGCGGAGAGCAATTCAAAACGCTCCGGCGCCTTCGTACCGCGCTCCTCAGTGCGTGATCACCGCGTCACCGACTTCACACGCTGCGTCTGCTGTAGCGAGACGAGACTGTCCCGTTCGGGGATGCTGAGATCCGGTCTGTCCTGCATGTTCTTCACCAACTCCGGATACTTCTTGCTGAACGCCTTCATCGCGGGCGCCTCCCAGTCGATGCCGCCGCCTTCGGGGGTATAGTCGGCGAACAGGAACAGGAGATCCTTCGTCGTCCGTTCGTCTGTGGTCATGATGTAGTTTCCATCCTTGTCTTTTTCAAGATCCCCCTTGAAGAGATTTGGCATCCCCTTACGCAACGTACGGAATTCCGGTGCGTTCTTCTCCGGTACGACCATCATCGTTTTGGATCCGTCCGTGACGAATCGTGCGTTCAGTAAGACGGTGCCGACGCGCGTCTTCCCAAAGTCGGCATGCAGCTTTCTCTTGATGTCCTTCACCTTCTGCATGAAGCGATTGTCTTCCTTTAGTTCCTTTGCCAGTTCTCCCTGCACGAAGATGGGGCCCGTGCGCTTGCCGACTTTCTGCTCGCGATCAAAGCTCTGAATGTCGTCAGCAGTTTCCTCCACGGGTCCGGTACTCAATCGTGCTATGAGCCGCTCGGAGGATTGTTTGAGGCGTTCCGGCGATTCATAGAAACGGACTGTCCCATCAGACCTGATTTCCGCTTTGGGGTCTCCCGATGCGATCAGCGCTCTGCCGATTTCCGAAAACAGCACGCTTCTCAAGCGCTCAGGAACGTTCCATTCCATGAATGTCCGTCCGTTGTCTTCTCCGAAACTCATGCGAGAGAGTGCATCCTGGAACGTTTTGGTCTGCTTCAGCCCCTCCGGATACGCGGCGATGGAACGCTCAAGATCGGCATTGAGCTTCTTCACGATTTCTCTGTTCTTTTCGGGACTCTCCTGCGGTTGCGACCGCTCCATCCTGCTCTCGATCTTCCGGAGATTTTCCTCTTCCTGCATACGCTCTTCCTGTTCCTGCTGTGGGCGGTAGGTCGTGGGACGCTTTTCACGCTGCTGTTCTCCGGATTGCTCCGGCTCCTTATCCTGTTGCTGGTCTTCCGGAACGGCGGGGACTTCGGGACCATTGAAGAAGAGAGGGGAGTCGAGGAAGAACGACGCCGCCGTCTTCAAAGATCTTTTGAATGTGTGGTGTTTGTTGGTGTGCATAATAAATATTATACAATATTTTTAAATTTCATGCAATATTCCTATTTCCCGTAGATGTCCGTCACGCTCTCGCCTTTCTCGATGTGGCGGATGACCTCGCCGAGGAGGGGAGCGATAGGGAGGATCTTGAGACCCTTGAAGGCGCTGTGCTTGATCGGGAGGCTGTCACTGACGACGACTTCCTTGAAGTCCGCCTTCTCGAAGTTCTCGATTGCCTTGCCGGAGAAGATCCCATGCGTGGCGGCGGCGAAGACATCGGGCAGGGCCTTGCGTTTCAGGAGCGCTTTCTTGGCCGAGAGCAAACTGCCGCCGGTGTCGATC
>JAQVXM010000018.1 GCA_028709185.1 Minisyncoccota bacterium
CCGGATTTGATGTTTCGGGAGAAGGAAAAAAAGAAATTGACGGATTAATTTCGGGGAAAAAAGAAGAGAAAAAGAAAGGAGCGATTGCATCCTTTATTTTCGGTTTGGCGGAGTTTGTAAAAAATTTAGCGCTGGTTTTTTTTAAAGAGCCTACTTGGGAGGGGGCGGCAGAAGAAAAAAAAGACGAGAAAAAGAAAAGTTTTATGGAAATAACAGCCGGATCTCAAGAGATGATAAAAGCAATAGAAAATAAAATTTCTAAACTATCTTTTGAAACAACAATAAGAGTTGTTTATATTGATCGACAAGACAGTTTTACACCTCTTAATGTGGCGGCGGTGATGGGATATTTTCATCAATTTTATACGCAAAATTTAAACGCATTCAAGCCGATGAAGAAAGTTATAACAGCTTATGGAGGATTGCCGGGGAAGATTTTCCCAAAATTTAAAAAATATAAAGTAGGAATAAAGAAAAGAGAAGTTTATAGAAAGTATCGGGAAAGAGTTTTTGCCAAGAATAATATGATAACTTATGAAAAAAGACCAATACTTTCGACAGAAGAGCTCGCAACTTTATTTCATTTCCCAATTATAAATGTGGAGGCGCCAAGTTTAAGAAGATTACCTTCGAAGAAGGGAGAACCTCCAGTGGGATTACCAATTAAAAAAATTTAAAAGATGGATGATATTACTTTAATAGGAGAAACAAATTTTAGAAATCAACGAGTAAGGTTTGGAATAAAATCTGACGACAGGAGACGCCATATTTATATTATCGGAAAGACCGGATCCGGAAAATCTAATCTTCTTGAAGGGATGGCGATAGAAGACATAATTGCCGGAAGAGGTGTTGGAATAATTGATCCGCATGGAGAATTTGCGGAAAAAATTCTTGATTTTGTGCCGGAGGAAAGAATAGATGATGTGGTTTATTTTAATCCGGCCGATATTGATTATCCGATAGCTTTTAATCCTCTTGAGCGAGTAGGAGAGGAACATAAGCATTTGGTTGCTTCAGGCATTATGAGCGTTTTTAAAAAAATATGGGTGGATGCTTGGTCGGCGAGAATGGAATATATTTTAAACAACGCTCTTCTTGCTCTTCTTGAATATCCGGATTCAACGCTTCTAGAGATTCTGCGTTTATTTTCAGACAAAGAATACAGAAAAAAAATCGTGGATAATTTGAAAGATCCGGTGATAAAAGGTTTTTGGATAAACGAATTTGGAAAATATACCCAGCGACTAGAAACGGAGTCGTTATCGGCTATTCAGAATAAAGTGGGGCAGTTTGTCTCCAATCCTTTAATAAGAAATGTTATCGGACAACCGCATTCGACGATAAATATGAGGAAAATAATGGATGAGGAAAAAATTTTTATAGTCAATCTTTCCAAGGGAAGAATCGGAGAAGATAATTCAGCGCTTCTTGGGGCAATGATTATCACAAGACTGCAACTCGCAGCAATGTCGAGAGTAGATATACCGGAAGAAAGCAGAAAAGACTTTTTTCTTTCAGTGGACGAATTCCAAAATTTTGCCACTAAATCTTTTGCCAATATATTGTCGGAGGCGAGAAAATACCATTTGTCACTATCTCTTGCCCATCAGTATGTCGAGCAATTGGACGAGGATGTGCGAGCGGCAGTTTTTGGAAACGTAGGGACGCTTGTTGTTTTTAGAATAGGCGGAGGAGATGCGGAATTTTTGGAAAAAGAATTTTCTCCGGAGTTTATGGTTAATGATTTGGTTAATCTTCCAAAATATAACGCTTATATCAGGCTGATGGTGGATGGGGTAGCTTCCAGGCCATTTTCGGTAATAACGATTCCTCCGATGAAAAAGCCGGAAAGGAATTTTAGAGAAGAGATAATAGAGAATTCGCGTCGTAAATTTGGAGTTAGAAGAGAAAAAGTAGAAGAAGCAATTACGAGAGAATGGTTACAGACCGGAAGCGCGCCGGCGGAGGAAGCATTAAAGAGAAAGGATGAAAGATCGATAAGCGTTTTATTAAGAGAAGAAGAAAGGAGGCCTGTAGCGCCAAATAAGAAAAATTTTTTTCCGAAAAAAGAAGTTGATATAAGTGATTTGCGGCATGCCATAGAGAATGCTATTTTGAAAGAAAATGAAGGAGAAACAAAAAAAGAAGGAGAAGAAAAAAATAAAGTTTAGGATTATTACTTTATTTCAAGAGGCAATAAGTCCTTATTTTAAGGAGTCGGTTTTGGGTAGAGCGGGAAAGAAAGGTTTAATTGAAACTGATTTTATTAATTTAAGGAATTTTTCACCGGATAAGAAACACAAGAAAGTCGATGATCGGGCGTTTGGCGGTGGTCCGGGAATGGTGCTTAAGTTCGAGCCGATAAAAAAAGCGGTCGATTTTATCTTAAAAAAAATAAAAAAAGATAAGAAAAAAAGAGTAATTTTATTTTCAACAAGAGGAAAAATTTTTGATTTTAAGGAGGCAAAGAGATTATCAAAATACGAAAATCTTATTTTTATATGCGGAAGATATGAGGGGGTGGATGAGAGAGTGGCAGAGTTTGTTGCGGATGAGGAAATTTCTCTTGGAAAATATGTTTTAACAGGAGGAGAGTTGGCGGCGGCGGTAGCGGCGGATGCAATATCAAGGTTTATTCCGGGAGTTTTAGGAAAAGAAGAATCGCTTGAGGAAAATAAAGGAAGCTATCCGGTTTATACAAGACCGGAGGAAATTGCCGTAAAAGACAGAAAAACGGGAAAAATTAAAAAACTGAAAGTTCCGGAGATTTTACTTTCAGGAGATCATAAAAAAATAGAGGAGTGGAGAAAAGATTTTGGAGTAAAAAAATTTTGACAAATTTTTTTAAAAGAGTTGAATAAAAGAAGAAGTTTGAAAATGAACTAAAAATAGAGAGGAGAAGGAAAATGTTTTCTATTTGTATGATGAAAAATCCGCATACTATTTGTAAGGAAAGTTTTGACTGGGGTGAAAATCTTATGGGAAGAATAAGGGAGAAGCTTTTAAGTCTTAAAGATTTTTCGGAAGTAGTTAGGGGTGAAAAAGGGGAAATGTCATCGGTTTGGATTTATCCTTTTTCTATTAGGGCTTTTGCCAGTTTTTGTGTAGAAACTAACGAATTTTCTTTTAATACGGCTTCGTGTGCAGTTACCTGTCTTTCTTCCAGAAAGAAGTGGAAATGGTTGCCTTGGTGGTTATGTCTTAAATATAAGTTGACAGTTCCTGTAGCAGGTATTTATTTCAAAGGTTATATAAAAAAAGAGGGGAAAGGAGAGATTAAATGGAACGAAGGATGTTATGTAGATGTGGTTAATGAAGCCTTGTATAAAAAAGCATTAGAAGCGGAAAGAGAAAGCGAGAAAAAGGAAACAGAGGAAACAGAGGAAAAGCTGAATGATGTCTTCCGCGAGGCAGAAAAAGAAGTGAGGGATCTTTGCAGTGAAGTTTTAAGTTTTTAATAGAAAGCAATAACTCGGGGAAACCCGAGTTTTTTCTTGACTATTATAAGGGTTCTGTAGTAAAATCGGCTTTGTATGACTTTAGACTCAGAAATAAAAAATCAATCTTCAAACGAGGAGGCGGAAGATATAATAGATGAGGAATCAGAAGAAGAATCTTCCGAGGAAACTACGGATTTGAAGGAGCTTCAGGAAATGACCGAAGTCGGTCTTTTTTACGGAAAGAAAAAATCAAAAACTCATCCTAAGATGAAAAAGTTTGTTTTAACAACAAGAAACGGAGTGGAAATTTTTGATTTAACAGAAACAATAAAACAGCTTGATAAGGCTATAGTTTTTATAAAAGAAATAAACGAAAAGAAAGGAAAAATATTAGTGGTTGGAACTCAGCCGGCAGCAAAAGCGGCTGTAAAAGATTTTTCGGAGGGTTTTAATTTTCCTTACGTGACAAATAAATGGGTTGGCGGAGTTTTGACTAATTTTGGGATAGTGAGAAAGAGGGTGGATAAGTTTTCCAAGTTGAAAGCGGATAAGGAATCCGGAAGATTGGCAAAATATAATAAGAAAGAAATGAGCAAGATAAATCGAGAGATGGAAAAAATGGATTTTCTTTTTTCAGGGATTGAAAAAATGGATGCAATGCCCAACGCAATTCTTATTTTTAATCCTAAGGTTCATATGACAGCTTTGAGAGAGGCGAAAAAGATGAATATTCCAGTTGTGGCGATTTTAAATTCCGATTCAGATCCGAAGACAATCGATTATCCGATAGCGGCTAACGATAATGCGGAAAAATCAATAAAGTTTATTTTAGAAAAGATAAAAGAAGGCGTAAAATAATAATCGGAAAAAATTTATTTTTATTTTTTTCGGTTTTTATAGTCGTAAATTGTTATAAATTTATATTTAATTTGTTATAATTACTTTTATTATGGCTTTAAACGAAGATTTAATAAAATTAAGAGAAGAAACAGGGGCGGGAGTGATGGATTGTCGAGCAGCTTTAAATGAGTCAGGAGGTGATTATAAAAAAGCAATAGAAATCATAAGAGAGAAAGGATTATTAAAAGCGGAAAAAAGAGAAGGAAGACAAACGGGGGCGGGATGGATTGATTCTTATATTCATAACGAACGAGTGGGAGTTCTAGTGGAACTTAGAACGGAGACTGATTTTGTGGCTAAATCGGAACCTTTTAAAAAGCTAACACATGAGTTGGCGCTACAATTGGCAGCATCGGAAGCTTCAAGTGAAGAGGATTTTTTAAGCCAGCCTTATATAAAAGACGAATCAAAAAATGTTAAAGACTTGATTTCTGAGCTGGTGACAAAAGTTGGAGAAAATGTGAAACTTGGAAAGTTCTATAGAGTGGAAATTTAAAAATAAAAAATGGCTGAATTCATTTTAGAAATATTTTTTTTTACTGGATTAGCCGGACTTTTAGCTGTAGCTTCAAGGGCTATACCGAGAATAAAAGAAGAAGAAGTAAAAAATGATTTTAGCTTGGAAAAATGGATTGAATCATTACCGCTTCATAAGATTGATTCTTTATTAAAAAATTTTTCTCACAAGGCGCTTAGAAAGTTACGACTGCTTATTTTAAAGATTGATAATTCTATCGGAGGATATTTAGAAAAGACAAAAGAAGGAAACGGAGGAAACGGAATTAAAGTGGAGGATTTATTGGATAAAAAAGAGGGGAAGAAGGCTTAAGAGTTGTTATAAAAAATAGGAATTTTGCAAAATTCTTATTTTTTTGCTTAAATATTCGCTGTGGGGCAGGTGGCGGAGTGGTCAATCGCATCAGACTGTAAATCTGACGGCTATATGCCTACGGGGGTTCAAATCCCTCCCTGCCCACATATAAACGCCACCTTAGCTCAGCTGGTAGAGCAACTGTTTTGTAAACAGTAGGTCCGCGGTCCGAATCCGCGAGGTGGCTCCAGAAAAAAATTTAATATTTTTTATGTTATTCAGCTTTAGCGATAGTGATTTGGATTTAAGCGGAATATCTGATATTATTTTCTGGCAATTTTCAATGGCCAGAGTAGTTCAGTGGTAGAACGCCATCTTGGTAAGATGGAAGTCGAGGGTCCAATTCCCTCCTCTGGCTCGCGTGATTAAAATATTATTTGCTTTTTAAAAGGTTTTTTGGTATAGTTTTTTTGTTTTAAAAATATGGCTAAGTCAAAGTACAGCGAATATTTGGTAAGGTTGAAATGCGCGGAATGCGGGCGGGTTAATTATTACACCAGAAAAAACAAAAAGAGAGTGGAAGGAAAGCTTCAGCTTAAAAAGTTTTGTCCAAATCCTAAGTGTCGAAAACACAGAGCGCACAAAGAAATAAAAAAGTAAAAAATCCCCCGAATAAAATCGGGGGTTTTAGTGGAAAAAAAGAAATAATTTGCTATAGTTATGTTTCATAGTTATAGACAAAGGGCCTATAGTTCAATGGTAGAATGGCGGTCTCCAAAACCGCTGATCCAGGTTCAAATCCTGGTGGGCTCGCAGAAAAAAAGACAAGAGGGTTTTTTATTATGCAGAATCCTTTTTTAGCGATTAAGTTTTAAAATGGAAGAGGGGATAAAATTCTGATATAATTTTTTTAATGAAGAAAAAAATAAAAAAAGAAAAAGAAAAAGAAATTTTTGAAAAAAAGATTGATAAAAAAAAAGTAAAGAAGGTAAAAAAAATACCTGAAAAAAAAGAAAAAGAAATAAAAATTATTAAGAATCCTATTTTTGAAAAACAGGGCAAAAAAGAGATTTATCTTTCGGTGGTTATTCCGGCTTATAACGAGGCAACCAGACTGCCGATGACTTTAGTAGATGTCGATAAAAAGCTTTTAGAGATGAATTTGCCGTCTTATGAGATTTTGGTCGTGGATGACGGATCAAAAGATGCGACGGCGGATATAGTGGAAAGATTTAAGCCTCTTGTAAAAAATTTAAGACTTATAACTAATTCGGAGAATCATGGAAAAGGGTTTGTGGTGAGACAAGGAATGCTTGAAGCAAAAGGAGAAATAAGAATTTTTATGGATGCGGATAATTCCACAACTATAGATCAATTCTTAAAGATGAAACCGTTTTTTGACGAAGGAGCGCAAATAGTGATAGGTTCAAGAACAGTAAAAGGAGCGGAGCTTGATCCGCCCCAGCCTTTTTTGAAAAGAATAATGGGAAAGGCGGGCAATCTTTTTATTCAACTTGTGGCGGTGTCCGGGATTTGGGATACACAGTGCGGATTTAAGGCTTTTAAAAGAACGGCGGCAGAAGATATATTTTCACGAACAACCATAGATCGATGGGCTTTCGACATTGAAGCTTTAGCCCTTGCCAGAAGATTGGGATATGAAATAAAGGAAGTGCCTGTTTATTGGAAAAATGACATAAATTCACACGTGAAACTTTCTTCTTATTTTCAGGTTTTGTTAGAGACGGTCAAAATAGCATACAGAATTAGAAAGAAAAGCGGTGAAAAAAGAGTAGAAGATGATAGGTTTAAAATTGAAGGAGAGTAAAAAATGAATAGTTCGCTTTATACAGAAAAAGAAAAAAATATCAGGAGAACTTGGACGATTTTTATCGTTTTTTTAATCGCAGTTATCGGAGTCGGATGGATTTTTGCGCAAGCGTTAGGAGATCCATCTATTTTATATATAGCCGTCGTTTTTAGTTTTTTAATGAATTTTTTCAGCTATTGGTATTCAGATAAATTAGTTTTATCAATGGCGGGAGCAAAACCAATTTTGGCGGAAAATAATCCGGAGCTTTTTAGAATTGTGGAAAATTTGGCAATTACGGCAGGGCTGCCAACGCCTAAAATTTATATTGTGCCGGAAGCGGCGCCGAATGCTTTTGCAACCGGAAGAAATGCAGAACATGCAGTAATAGCGGTAACAGAAGGATTGATAAATAAATTAGACAGAAGCGAACTTGAAGGAGTCTTGGCTCACGAAATGAGCCATATCGGCAACAGGGATATTTTAATCGGAACAGTGGCGGTAGTTTTAGCAGGTTTTATTGCTATCTTGTCCGATTTCTTTATGCGAATGAATTTTTCAAGAAGCGGAGACGATGATAACGGAAAAGCAGGCCTTGTTTTTATGGTAGCCGCTGTTATTTTATCGATTCTTGCGCCGATTGCGGCGGAACTTTTGCGTTTATCAATTTCAAGAAAAAGGGAATTTTTGGCCGATTCATCGGGAGCGCTTTTAACAAGATATCCGGAGGGGTTAGCAAGAGCTTTAGAAAAAATTTCTTCTAGTTCCATTCAAATGAGAGCGGCTAATAATTCCACTTCTCATCTTTGGGTAGACGATCCTTTTAAGGGAAAGAATAAGACGTCTTTTTGGCATAGAATTTTTATGACACATCCTCCAGTTGAGGAGAGAATCAAGGCGTTGCGAGGGATGAAAATATAAAAATTATGAATTGTTTAAGGGAGGCAAAAAAACATTTTTTCGGTAAAAAAGTTTTACTTATCGGACTTGGGATTTTGGGAGGAGGAGTGGCGACTGCCAATTGGCTTTTGAAACAGGGGGTAAAATTAAGAATCACCGACCTTAAAAAAAGAGAGGAACTTTTACCTTCTATAAAAAAAATAAAAGGAAAGGCGGAGTTTTTTTTAGGCGGGCATAGGAAGGAAGATGTGGATTGGAGCGAGATAGTGGTGGTGAATCCGGATGTGCCGATGGAGAGCGAGTTTGTTAACTATGCTGTTTTAAAAGAAAAAGAAATTTGGAATGAGGCGACGATTTTTTTTGAATTTTTGGGAAAGCCGATTGTGGCAATAACAGGAACAAGAGGAAAAACAACGACAACTTGGTGGACTAATTATTTTTTAAAAGCAAAATTTAAAACGAGTTTGGCTGGCAATTCAACAGATTTTCAGTTTTTGAAGATTCTTCCTTCGGCTCTAAAATTAGAAGCGGCAGTGGTGGAATTACCATCTTTTCATTTAGAAGGTTTTGATAAAGAGATAAAACCGCCGAAAGTGGCGGTTATAACAAATGTTTATCGCGATCATCTGAATCGGCACAAAACGGAGGAAAATTACGCGAGAGTGAAGGCAAATATTTTTAAAGGACAAAATGCCGATGATTTTTTGGCGCTTAATTATGGTGACAAAAAGACAAAATTTTTATTAAGTTTAAAACCGAAAGCAAAGATTTATTTTTTCAGCAAAAAAAGATTACCCAAAGGAAAGAACGGAGTTTTTTATGAGAATGATTTTATAATCTTTAGGGACGGAAAAGAGGAGAAAAAAGTTTTTTCAGCCGGTAATTTTATAAAAGAAAAAGGAGAGCATAATTTAATGAATCTGCTTTCAAGTTCTCTTGCGGCACATCTTTTTGGAGTTTCGTGGAAAGATATTTCCGAAAAAATAAAAACATTACCTGAAGTTTCTTTCAGACAAGAGGAAATTTATAATGACGGGAAACTGAAAATAATAAACGATACGACGGCGACTTCGCCGGAAGGGGGAATAGCGGCAGTAAAAAGATTCGGGAGTGAGGCTTGTGTGTTTATAACGGGAGGAACGGACAGAGATTTGGATTTTAAAGAATGGGCTAAGGCAGTTAAAAAAAAGATAAAAAAAGAAAATATAGTGTTTTTAGAGGGAAGCGCGACTAAAAAAATGATTCAGGATTTAAAGATAAAGAAAGCGGATATTTTTGATAATTTGGAATATTGTTTAAAGAGGGCTTTAGAGGTTGCTAGACAATATAAAAAATCTGTGATATTATTCTCTCCAGCATCTAAGAGCTTTGAGAAATTTAAAAACGAATATGACCGGGGAGAGAAATTCAATCTGGCTGTAAAAAAAGAGAAAAGAAGGAAGAGAAAATGAAAAAAGAGGTAAGGGAAATTTTCGTTGAAGCTTATCTTACTGTCTTTGGAGGATATCCTTTAAAGACAAAAGAAGAGTGGCAAGTGGCTGAAGAAATTCTCAGTGGTGATTTGAGAAAGTTAGGAGAAGAAGGAGCGAGGAAATTTTTGATGGAAGTTATTGTATTCCATGGTTTTCCGAGCGAGCATATTCGTCGGATTGTTTTAAAAGCGGAAAATCAAGCAACGGAGATTTTTCCTGAAATCAGATCGGACGAGCCGCATATGGCGGAGTTGGAATATATTTATTACAAGAAGCATCCGCTGATTATTCAAAAAAATGTTTAGCCCCTTTTGGGGCTTTTTATTTATTTTATGAATCTATTTCAATATTCTTCCAAAATATTGAAATATATTTTGGAGGGTTGGAGAAAAAAGTATTTTTATTTATAATTAAATTATGGAGATACAGCAATTAAATAATTTTTTAATTAACAACTGGCCTATCTTTACTTTAATGCTTCTCTGGACGGCTTATTGGAAAGGAATGGCGCTTTGGAAGGCGGCGAAAAAGGGAGATTTGAAGTGGTTTATAGCAATTCTTATTATAAACACGATAGGGGTTCTTGAAATTCTTTATATTTATCTTTTTTCAAAAAAGAGGGAAAATTAAAAAAGAAAGAAGATAAAAAGAGGGTTGATTTTAACCCTCTTTTTGTTTATTGTTGAACTACTTGGAGAGGTCGCATAGAGGCCGAGTGCGCGCGCTTGGAAAGCGCGTATACCGCAAGGTATCGAGGGTTCGAATCCCTCCCTCTCCGCTAATGAAAATTTCGTGATTTGAAAGCGGATGATTTTGAGAAAAAAATTATTTTATGGATTTAATAGATATTATTTTAAATATAGACGTTTATTTAACTCAAGTAGTTAATAATTACGGAATTTTGTCTTACGTTTTGATATCTTTGGTTATTTTTGCAGAAACAGGATTGGT
>JAQVXM010000019.1 GCA_028709185.1 Minisyncoccota bacterium
AAAAGTGGAAAAAAAGAACTTTTAATAATTGCTGATGATATTGAAGGAGAAGCGCTGGCGACTCTTATTCTTAATAAATTAAGGGGAACATTTAATGTGCTTGCGGTTAAAGCTCCCGGATATGGAGATAGAAAAAAAGAAATGTTGCAGGATATTGCTATTGTTTCCGGAGCCAATTTTATTTCTAAGGATTTAGGTAAAAAAATTGAGAATACGGATTTATCCGATTTAGGAGAAGCTCGTAGAGCGGTTTCGAGTAAAGATAATACGACAATCGTAGACGGGAAAGGAGAAAAGAAGGAAATAGAGAATAGAGTTCTTCAGCTTAAGAAACAGTTGGAAGGAACCGACTCCAGTTTTGAAAAAGAAAAATTACAAGAGAGGATCGGCAAACTTTCGGGAGGGGTGGCGGTAATAAAGGTGGGAGCGGCTACAGAAATCGAGCAGAAAGAAAAACAGCATCGAATAGAAGACGCGGTAGCTGCGACAAAAGCAGCGATTGAAGAAGGAATTGTGCCAGGAGGAGGCGTGGCGTTAGTGCGGGCGGCAGAAGCAGTAAAAGAACTTATTTCTACTTTTGATAAAGAAGCTTTACCGGAAATTGTGGGAGCAAAAATAATTTTAGAAGGGCTTTATGCTCCTTTAAAACAGATAGCTGAAAATGCCGGAGTGGAAGGGTCAGTAGTGCTTGATAAAGTTTTAGCGGAAAAAGATGACTTTGGATTTGATGCTGCAGTTGGGGTTTATGGCCGGATGCTTGAAAAAGGAATTATTGATCCGACTAAAGTAACAAGATCAGCTCTTGAAAATGCTGTGTCAATTTCATCTTTAATGCTGATTACGGAAGTAGTGGTGGCTGATATTCCGAAAAAAGAAGAGAAGGAACCGCATAATCATGGCGGAGGAATGGGAATGGATTATTAAATTAAAAAAACCCGCGAAAGCGGGTTTTAAAATAAAAAGCTCCGGTGAGGTCGGAGCTTGGTTTAAACACAGGTGTTATGATAAAAAGGAGAAAGGTGAAGGAATACCTCACTAGAAGCGGAGAAGAGCAAGGACGCTTCTTATTCCTTTTCTAAAGGAGGAGCTTCTTTTAGTTTATTTTTTTGGTTATTTTTTGTCAATAATATAAAAATGCCCCGATATGAATCGGGGCGATAATATTATTCTAAAAAATTAGAACAATCTTTTTCTTTTTCGCAGGTAAGGCGGTTTATTTTTCTTTCCAATCTAATGGAAAAAAATTGAGTAGATTTGAAGAAAATAAAAATTAGCGGAATAAAAATAAACCAAGGCTCTTTTCTGAAAATAAATATTAAAATTGCAGAAAGAAAAACAAGAAGAATTGGAAAAAAGATGTTAGTTTTGGGCATTGTTTTGCCCTCCTTTTTTATTTTTTAAAAATGAAGCTTTTGATATTATGCATTCTTTTTTGTTTTTTTCAAGCTGTTGTATCGAGCGAGCCATTTTTCTTTAAATTCTTTAAAGTTTCCGTCTAATATAGATTGTCTTATTTTTTCTACCAGATTTTGGAACCAAAAAATATTGTGAAAAGTCAAGAGTTTTACAATCTCTTTTTTTTCTTTTGGAGATCCTGATTTGAGTATCTTTTTTATGTCTTTTTTTGTTTTTGAAATACAAGCGGGGCAGGAGCAATCTTTTTCAATGGGATTTTTATCTTCCGGTTTTTCGCCTTTATGCAGGTCAATTCTTCCAAGCGAAGTATAAACTGAGCCGTGGCGCGCTTCGCGAGTAGGAATAACGCAGTCAAAAGTGTCCAGTCCTTTTTCCACTCCGGTAAAAATATCTTCCGGTTTGCCAATACCTAAAAGATGGCGAGGGAGTTCCGGACGCTTATTTAAAATCGGAGAAAGCCAACCGAGAATTTTTTTCATATCTTTTTTATTTTTACCAAGAGGTCCACCTATAGCTATTCCTTTAAAAGGAAGACTTAAAATAAATTTGGCGGATTTTTCTCTCAAGTCTTTAAATTCTCCGCCTTGAATGATGCCGAAGGCGGCTTGTTTGCTTTTTTTGAACTTTAGAAAATCTTTTGCCCAAGCGTGAGTTCTTTTTAACGATTTTTTAGTGTAGGCGTAAGAATGAAAAGGAGAAGTGCATTCGTCAAAAGCAAGAATAATATTGGCGCCTATTTTTTCCTGAATTTTGACCGATTCTTTGGGACCTAAAAATTTTTTCCGGCCTTTTTCGTCTGTAAAGAAAGCGCCATCATCAGTTATCTTAACAAGATTTTGATCTGTTTTAATCGGCTGATTTTTTTCGGGGAAAAATCCGATTTTACCAATGCCATGTTCACGGCCGAAACCAAAACTGAAAACCTGAAAACCGCCGCTGTCGGTTATGGTTAAACCGGAAAAATTCATAAACTTATTAAGGCCTCCGGCTTTTTTTATATCGTCCGCTTTTTTAGTGCGGATTCCCAAGTGATAAGTATTAGCAATCAAGGCTTTAACATTTTTTAAGGATTTTTTATCAAGCATACGAACTTCGGCATCAGTGCCAGCAAAAACATAAAGAGGGGTGGGAAATTCGCCGCTGGCGGTTTTGATAATTCCAGCGCGGGCATAGCTGTTCTTTACTTTTTTTATTTCTTGAAAAGAAAACATTAAAAGAACAATAAATAAAATAAGAGAATAAATCAATTTTTATTTTTTTCCTTTGACTTTAATTAAAAGTGGTTTTAATAATTTAAGATATAGAAGAGAAAAGATGTAAACTTGACTTTTTATTTAAGAGTTGTATAATTTAAAAAGAATTTAAAAAAAAGCGGAAGAAGGAGAAGAAAATGGAAAAAAATAATGGTTTGTTATTGTCGGTTTTAAAAAGAAGATTAAGCGGTCTAGCCTTAGTAGCTGCGGGATCTTTTATTTTTGGTTTTTTACCGTTTGGCGGACCGTTTAGCATTATAATTGGTATGATTATTACTGCAGCGGGTTTGTCGCTGATAACTTGTTAATTTTTTTATTTTTAAACCCCCTTATTATTAGGGGGTTTTATTTTGACAGAGGAGAAGCAGTTTTCTATAATAAACTTATTATAAATAAACACTATTTTTAAGTTTATGAGCTTTTTTTATTTGTTTCTTTTATTCATAGCCGTTGTTATTGTATGGCTTGTTTTTACATTTAACAGGTTGGTGGTTTTAAGAATGAGATCGAAAGAAGCTTTATCTGATGTTGATGTTCAATTAAAGAGGCGTTTTGATTTGATTCCTAATTTAGTAGAAACAGTAAAAGGATATATGGAGCATGAAAAAGAAACACTGACAAAAGTAACGGAAGCTAGAAGTCAGGTAGCGGAGGGAGGAAATGCTCTTGAAAGAGAAAAGGCGGAAAATGTTCTTTCAAATACCTTAAAGACATTGTTTGCGGTAGCGGAAGGATATCCGGATTTAAAAGCTAACGCTAATTTTCTTGATTTACAGAGAGAATTGGCTGATACGGAAAATAAGATTCAGGCATCGCGTCGGTTTTACAATACAACAACGATGGAATTGAATACAAAAATTGAAGTTTTTCCGACTAATCTATTAGCGGGCATATTAGGGTTTAAAAAAATGGAATTTTTTAAAGCAGAAGATGGCGAACGGGAGAATGTTAAGGTAACTTTTTAAAATTAATAAAAAATAAATGTCAACTTATTATTTATCAAAAGAAAGAATAGAAGAGCTGAAGGAAGAGCTTAAGGATTTAACAACTAACAAAAGAATGGAAGTTGCGGAGAAATTAAAAAGAGCAAAAGAGTTTGGAGATTTATCGGAAAATTCAGAATATAACGAGGCAAAAGATGAACAAGCCAGATTAGAAAGAAGAATTATGGAAGTGGAGGATGTTTTAAAAAATTCAGAGTTGATAAAAAAATCTGCCAAAGGAGAAATAGTCGAAATTGGTTCGGCAGTAACAGTGGAAAAAAATGGGAAAGAAAAAATAAATTATATTATTGTCGGATCTCAAGAAGCTAATCCTGATGAAGGAAAAATATCCAATGAATCATTGGTGGGTGGAGCTCTTTTAGGAAAAGCGGTTGGAGAAACTGTTGAAGTAAAAACTTTAAACGGGGAAAATAGCTATAAAATAATTTCTATCGAATAAAAATGCTTGAGGAGATAATAAAAGAAAGAAAGAAAAAGATTGAAAAAATGAGAAAGGCGGGAATTGATCCGTATCCCGCGGAAGTAAAAAGAAGCCAGACAATTGGGGAGGTTTTGGATAATTTTTCCAAATTAGAAAGAATAAAAAAGAAAGTTTCTTTTTCCGGAAGGATAAGGGGTATAAGAAATCAGGGAAAAATAATTTTTTCAGATATAGAAGATGATAGCGGAAGAATCCAGCTTGTCATAAAAAAAGAGAATTTAAAAGATTTTGATTTTTTAGTTGATGTTTTAGATGCGGGTGATTTTGTAGAAGTGGAAGGATATCTTTTTATAACGAAAAGAGGGGAAAGAAGCTTGGAAGTGAAAAAAGTAAGAATACTTACAAAATCTTTAAGGACATTGCCTAGTGATTACTACGGAATTGGAGATTCAGAGACGCGGTTGCGTAAAAGGTATTTGGATTTAATTTTAAATAAGGAAACAAAAGATCTTTTTTTAAAAAAAGCTAAGTTTTGGCAATCTTTTAGAAACTATCTTTTAAAAGAAAAATTTTTAGAAGTAGAAACACCGATTTTAGAAACTATGCCTGGAGGAGCGGATGCTGAACCGTTTAAAACTCGTTATAATGCCCTCGGAGAAGATTTTTATTTGAGAATATCATTAGAGATCGCTTTAAAAAAATTATTAGTAGGCGGGTTTGAAAGAATTTTTGAAATAGGAAGAATTTTTAGAAATGAAGGAATAGACGCAGAGCATTTGCAGGATTATACCCAGCTTGAATTTTATTATGCTTTTGCTGATTATAACGATTTGATGAAAATGGTGGAAAAAATGTATAAGTTTGTCATTAAAGAAACTTTCGGAAAGATGGTTTTTGAGCAAGAAGGGAAGAAAGCAGATTTCTCAAAGAAATGGGAGGTGATTGATTATTATGATATTTTTAAGAAGAGATCCGGAATTGATTTGAAAACATGCACAAAAAAAGATTTAATAAAGAAAGTAAAAGAACTAAAACTTAAAGAAGTGAAGGGTCTTGGCGAAGGAAGATTGATTGATTTAATTTTTAAAAAAACGGCGAGACCAACGATTATTGGTCCGGCATTTCTTGTTAATCCGCCGGTTTCCATTGAACCTTTAGCTAAAAGACACAGAAAGGAAGAAAAAAGAGTGGAGAGATTTCAAGTAATGGCTTTTGGCACTGAGCTTGGCAAAGGATTTTCGGAAGCTAATGATCCGGTTGATCAGAGAGAAAGATTTGAAGAACAGATGAGACTTAGAGAGGGAGGAGACAAGGAAGCACAAAGGCTAGATGAGGAATTTTTAGAAGCTTTGGAATATGGCATGCCACCTGCGGCCGGATTTGGAGTTTCTGAAAGATTATTTTCAGTTTTATCCGGAAAACCGATAAGAGAATGTGTTTTTTTTCCGGCAATGAGAAAAAATAAGGATTAAAATTAATTTCCAAAAAATATGCTTGATATAAAAATATTAAGAGACGAGCCGGAAATGGTGAAAGAAAAAATATCTTTAAAAAGAGTGAAAACCGAGGTGGTTGATGAATTTTTGGAAGCGGACAAAAAATGGCGCGAGCTAGTTTTAAAAAGAGATGAAGCAAAAGCAAAGCAGAAAATTTTAGGCGAAGAAAAAAAAATAGAAGAAGCAAAAAAAATAAAGACAATTATTCAGGAATTAGAACCACAAATCGAAGAATTGGCTTTAAAAAGAGATATTCTTCTTGAAAAAATTCCTAATTTGCCTGATGACAGCGTGACGGTTGGAAGAGATGACTCGGAAAATCCGGTTTTAAAAGAAGTGGGGGAAAAAACTAAATTTGATTTTGAGCCGAAAGATTATATGGAAATAGCTGAAAAATTGAACTTGATTGATACTAAACAAGCAGGAAAAATTGTTGGTTCCAGATTCGGATATTTATTTAATGAAGCGGTGCTACTTGAATTTGGATTAGTAAGACTAGCTTTCGACACTCTTTTAAAAGAAGGTTTTAGTCCGGTAGTGCCACCCGTGATGATTCGGGAAGAATTTTATCGGGGTATGGGAAGACTGGCCGGAGATCAGAAAGACGAAAGATATTATCTTAAAAATGACGATTTATTTTTAGTCGGAAGCGCGGAACATACAATTGGTCCGATACATGCCGGAGATATATTGGAAGAAAAAGACTTGCCAAAGCGTTATGTCGGTTTTTCAACTTGCTTTCGAAGAGAAGCCGGATCGTACGGAAAAGATACAAAAGGAATTTTAAGAGTGCATCAATTTGATAAAATAGAAATGTTTTCTTTTTCACTTCCGGAAAAATCAAAAGAAGAGCATAAGTTTTTACTTTCCATGCAAGAGGAGTTGGTTCTAAAATTAAAACTTCCTTATAGAGTGGTGGAAATTTGCACAGGAGACATGGGTTGGACGGATGCGAAAGCTTATGACGTAGAAACTTGGATGCCAAGCCAAAATAAATATCGGGAAACAAATTCTTGTTCCAATACGACAGATTTTCAATCAAGAGGAATAAGCGCCAGATATAAAAAGGCGGACGGATCAGGAGTGGAATATTTACATATGTTAAACGCGACCGGATTCGCTATCGGCAGAATGATTATTGCCATAATCGAAAATTATCAAACTAAAGATGGTTTTGTTAAAGTTCCGGAAGTTTTACAGCCTTATGTCGGAAAAGAAATTATTTCTCGATAAAAACATCTCTGAAAATTTTAACGGATGTTGAAAATAAATTCGGAGAAAAAAAGGAAAAGGAGAATAGCCATTATTGCTATTATTACTATTCTTTTTATCGGTTTGGTCTATGTGGTTTTTTTAACGGATTTTTTTAAAGTAAAAAGAATCGAGGTTGTTGGAAATAAAACAGTTTCAGAAGAAGAAATAAAAAACGCTTTCAATTTTTCTTATATTTTTTGGTCAGTGGAAGAAAAGAGATTGCCGGTTACAGTCAGGGAAGCAAAAGTGATAAAAAGTTTTTTAAAAAGAGAAGTTTTAATAGAAACAAAAGAAAGAGAACCTTTTGCTCTTTGGTGTTTTAATAAAGAGGGAATAGAAAATTGTCGTTGGTTTGATGAAACCGGTTTTATTTTTATGGATAGTCCTTTGACTAAAGGAGCTTTTATAAAATCAATAAGAGGGGATAGGGAGGTTGAAATTGGCAATTTTGTAATGGAGGAAAATTTATTTAAGAATTTAAAAGAAATTCTGGATATTTTTGAGAGAAATAGAATTTCTGTTTTGAAATTTGAAACGGGAGATTTAAAAAATGAAGAACTAACGGCTTATGTCGGAAATTTGCCGATATTCTTTAGCTTAAGAGAAGATCCGTCTTTTACTGAGGAGGCTTTGAATACTTTAAAATCTAAATTTTCTTCTCTTTCTTATATAGATTTAAGATCGGAAGGGAAAGTTTTTTATAAATAAAATCTCTGCAGAAGGCAGAGATATTTATAAAAATTAGAGCTTGTAAATGAAGATGGAGGTGCCGGCGCGATAGTCAGGAAGAGGAACATCAGAGTAATTTTCCGGAACATTGCGAAGATTTTTAAGCCAAAGATAACTATCTTCCGGTTTTCTTGATAATTCCATGCCAGGAGCAAGATCTGCCACTGCTCCTTCTAAAGTGTTGACTGAAACAGCCAGCCAATTTATACCTTCTTCTTTGGGATTGTTTTTAGCCGACTGCCAAGGGACGGCTTTATTTCCAAAACGGTAAGCAAGACTGTCGCCACCAAAATAGTCCACGGCGATTTTATCAATATTGTTTTTTTCGACAAAAATTGCCAGTTCTTTCAGATCTTGACCCCAATCGTAATTTGAATCAGTGACAAAGCGGAAGCCATTTTTTGTTCCACCGCCAAGTTCGTTAAAGTAGGAAAGATAGTTTGGATAAGCGAGAGCTGATTCAATTGAAAACCAAAGTAAAACAGCAAAAAGAATAATCAATTTATTAGCGTTTTTAGAGATAAGGTTGATAGTCTTAAAAAATTGAGAGAACCAAGAGAAAGAATCCGATTTTTGTTCAAAAAAGAAATGTTTTTTTAAGGCGGAAACACTAAGAATGTAAATAAAAGGAATAGTTGGCATAATGTGGCGAACTCCAATATTTAAGGGGCTGTTTATACTATAAACCCAATAAAAAATCACAAAAACCAATAAAGAAAATTCCGCAAAATTAGTATTGAGATAGTCGATAATTTTTATTCGATTTTGTCTCAAAGAGCGGAAAAGACGGAGAGTTGCCGAAATAAGAGAAAAAAGAATAAGGAGAAGAACGGGCAAGGTTTCTTTCAGGAGAAAAACAACCGGGAAATAATACCACCAACCGCCACCGCCTACTTCTCCTAAAAAGAAAGCGGTGTTTCCTCCGGAAGACCTTTGCATAACCATAAGAACGCCTAAGAGATATTCGGCCGCGGGGCGAGTGAGAGAATTACCAGCCAGCCAAATATCAAGGTCGGCCAGGCATCTTTTTCCCGAACAGGTTTCTCCGACTGGAGTGGGACTGCCGGCAAAAGAAGTGAGAATTTCTCTAGTGTCACCGACTTGCCTTTCTATCGGATAATTAAATGTAAAAATAAAATAAACGGCATAAATCAAGAGGAAACCGATAAAGAAAATAGAAAAAAGCCATAAGATATAAACGCCGGCTTTTTTAAGGAAAAATTTTATTTTATGATTCGGGGCAAAACGGCTGAATCCTTTTAAGTTTACAAAAAAATGGATAAGAGCTATAAGAATAAAAAAAGGAACAAGAAGAACCGCAGAAAATTTTAGAAGTTGCGCCATGCCGAAAGTCAAACCGGCGACAATCAGATTTTTTTTATTTGGTTTTGCCAGAAAATTAAGAAAGGAAAAAGTGGAAGCAAAAATGCCGAAAGTGGCAGCGAGGTCGGTTGTAACATAATGACCATGAGCAAGAACAGTAGGAGAAAAAGCAAAAAGGAAAGCGGGTAAGATTCCCCACCATTTTCCAAGAAGTTTTGCGGACCAAAAATAAATCAGAAAGATAAGGAGAATGGTTAAAAGAATAGGAGCAAGTCTGGACCAAAAGATGATGGTGTCGGCGTTATTTCCCGATTCAAAAATAAATTGAGTTCCCACCCACCATTGACTGTTTATCTCTTCTTGCCAAGATTTCTCATTTAAAGGGAAATTTAAGTCCATAAAAAGAAGAGGCAGAGCAGAAAGTGATTTTAGAAGAGGGGGATGTTCGGGATTTAGGCGAAAGTCGAGATATTTATCATAGCTATAACCTGAAGGGATATGCGCCAGTTCATCCATAATGGCCGAGTCATGTTTTGCGGCGGAAAGCATTAAAAATAAAGAGAGGGAAGCGACTAAAGATATAATTAAGAATGGAG
This sequence comes from Minisyncoccota bacterium, assembly GCA_028709185.1. Classification (GTDB taxonomy): domain Bacteria; phylum Patescibacteriota; class Minisyncoccia; order UBA6257; family XYB1-36-10; genus JAQVXM01. The sequence continues at coordinate 9,493 of JAQVXM010000019.1, forward strand.
CGGAAAAAATTGTTTTTTTCATTTTACTTTGTTTCGGCAATCTTGCCTGAAAAATTGTTAATATGTTTAAATTATAAAACAAAATGACCGGCATGTTAATGAAAAAAGAAGATTTTTTATCAAAAAATACTCCGGTTTTAGCAAAAAATCTTTTGGGAAAAATTTTAGTGAGAAAAATCGGCAATAAAGAAATGCGAGCGGTGATTTTTGAAACGGAAGCTTATGGCGGATTTTTAGATAAGGCTTCACATGCGTATAAAGGAAAAACAGAAAGAAACGAAATTATGTTTCAAGAAGCGGGAAATTGGTATGTTTATTTTATTTATGGAAAATATTTTATGTTAAATCTTGTGACTGGGCCGGTAAGATATCCGGCGGCGATTTTAATAAGAGGAGTGGAAATTTTACCGGAAAGAAAAAGAGTAGACGGGCCGGGAAGGCTGACTAAATTTTTAAGAATCGATAAAAATTTAAACGGAAAAGCGATAGAAAAAAAGAGCGGTTTATGGATTGAGAGTTCTGGTATAAAAATAAAAAGCAAGGATATTAAGTCCTTGCCTCGAGTCGGCATTG
>JAQVXM010000020.1 GCA_028709185.1 Minisyncoccota bacterium
ATCTTGCCAAATCTGACTCATTTTTACTTTTTTACCAAGAATAAATTTATCCATATTTTCCAAAAAAATGAAGGGCGGGCCCTTCATTGCCTGAATTAACCCTCTTTTATTCGTGTCCTGAATTATAGAGCATCAGAAGGGGTGATGTCAACCCCTAAAAAGAATAAAAAATGATTTTGATTATTAGCGCATTAAAAATTAATTTAGAATAGATAAAATAGTGCTAAATAAATAGCATTTAAATATTTTAATTCTTTTCTTAAAAAAAATTATTTATTACTTTTACTATTTATTTTTTAGCAACATCTTTAAAAGAAAAAAAAGAAGCCGTAATTTTTATAAATTTTATTTCTAACACAAAAACAGCCTTTTGGGCTGTTTTTGATTGATTTTCAGACAAATAACAGAAGTAAAAATTATTTTTCTACCGAAACGCCGACGCCAACCATTTTTATTTCCACGTCAATTCCAGCAGGAAGATTTAAATTGGAAAGCGATTCAATAATTACGCGATTCGGATTCAAAATATCAATCAACCTCTTATGAACACGGAGTTCAAATTGTTCACGAGAATCTTTATGAACAAAAGTGGAACGATTAACAGTATAGCGTTTTATTTCAGTGGGTAATGGAATCGGACCGACAATTTCTCCGCCGTTTCTCTCCGCTGTATCAATAATTTGATGACAAGAATTATCAACCAGCTTATGATCGTAACCTTTAACCCTTAGACGCAAATACTCTGCTTGTCCCTTCTTTTTTACCATATTTATTTATTGATTTTTGTAACAACTCCGGCGCCAACGGTTTTTCCTCCTTCACGAATAGCAAATCTCTGACGTTCTTCAAGAGCGACCGGAGAAATGAGTTTTACTTTGAAAGTAATTGTATCTCCAGGCATAACCATTTCCACACCAGCCGGAAGTTCAACTTCTCCAGTAACATCAGTTGTTCTAATGTAGAATTGCGGTTTATATCCTTTAAAGAAAGGAGTGTGACGTCCACCTTCTTCTTTATTTAAAACATAAATTTCAGCATCAAATTCAGAATGAGGTGTAACAGAACCGGGTTTAGCAAGAACTTGTCCGCGTTCCACGTCTTCTTTCTTGAGTCCACGGATAAGAATTCCAACATTATCTCCGGCTTGTCCTTCATCTAAAGTCTTATTAAACATTTCAATTCCGGTGACAACAGTTTTTTGAGTATCGCGGAGTCCGATAATTTCAATTTCTTCATTAACTTTAACAATACCTCTTTCAATACGGCCGGTAACAACCGTTCCTCTTCCTTCAATAGAGAAGATGTCTTCAATGGGCATAAGAAAAGGTTTATCAAGTTCACGAACCGGATCAGGAATGTAATTATCCATAGCATCAACCAAATCAAGGATGCATTTGGCTTCCGGAGCATCAAGAGAATCAGCTTCGAGAGCTTTTAAGGCAGAGCCACGAATAATCGGAGTGGCATCGCCGTCAAATTCATATTTTTTAAGAAGTTCACGAATTTCCGATTCAACCAGATCGATGAGTTCTGGATCATCAACCATATCGCATTTATTCAAAAAAACGATGATTTTAGGAACACCAACCTGATGAGCGAGAAGAATGTGTTCACGAGTTTGAGGCATTGGTCCGTCTGTTGCCGCCACCACGAGAATTGCGCCGTCCATTTGAGCGGCACCGGTAATCATATTTTTAATATAATCGGCGTGTCCGGGAGCATCAATGTGAGCATAATGTCTTTTTTCCGATTCATATTCAGAATGATGCAAAGCGATAGTAATACCGCGTTGCTTTTCTTCCGGCGCATTGTCAATTTGATCAACTTTCTCTTCTTTTTTAGCTAAACCTTTTTTAAAAAGAACATGAGTGATAGCTGCGGTGAGCGTGGTCTTACCGTGGTCGACGTGACCGATGGTGCCGACATTAACGTGCGGCTTGGAACGCTCGAATTTTTCTTTTTCTGCCATAATATTAGATTAATAAATAATAATTAATTTTAAAAACTATTTTTGTAATTTTTATTTTAAGGCAAAAGCCTTGTTTTTGTCAATTCCGAAGCGGGATAAAGCTATTATTTTCGACCTTCAATAATTTCCTGTTCGATATTTTTCGGAACAGGTTCATAAGAGCCAAACTCCATTGTAAAGCTTCCCCGCCCTTGAGTCAAAGAACGGAGTTTGGTGGCATAACCGAACATTTCGGAAAGCGGAACTTTAACATCAATAACTTTTGTGCCTTCGCGATCATCCATAGATTCAATACGACCCCTCTTAGAATTAAGGTCTCCCGAAACATCACCTAAAAATTCAAGAGGAATAATCGTTTGAACTTTCATAATCGGTTCCAAAATTATCGGTTTGGCGCGTTTAGCGGCTTCTTGAAGAGCCATAGAGGCAGCGATTTTAAAAGCAGCTTCAGAAGAGTCAACTTCATGAAAAGATCCGTCGTAAAGAGCAACTTCAAAATCAACCAGAGGAAAACCGGCGATAACACCTTTCTGTAAAGCTTCCTTAACTCCTTTTTCAACAGCAGGAATAAATTCGTTCGGAATAGCGCCTCCTTTAATTTCATTTTTAAAAGTAAAGCCAGCACCGCGTTCAAGCGGGGTGATTCTCAAGCGAACATGACCATATTGTCCTCGTCCGCCGGACTGGCGAATATATTTTCCTTCAGCTTCGGAACCAGTTGTGACTGTTTCTTTATAAGCGACTTGCGGACGACCAACCGTAGCGTCAACATTAAATTCCCGTTTCATGCGATCAACAATAATTTCGAGATGAAGTTCACCCATACCGGCAATAATAGTTTCTCCGGTTTCTTGATCGCTTTTAATGCGGAAAGTCGGATCTTCGTCAGCTAATCGTTTAAGCGCCAAACCCATTTTTTCCTGATCAGCTTTTGTCTTCGGATCAATTTTGACATTAATAACCGGTTCCGGAAACACAATTTTTTCTAAAATAATCGGACGATCAGGAGAACAAAGAGTGTCTCCTGTCGTGGTATTTTTTAAGCCGACAATAGCACCTATATCTCCAGCAAAAATTTCTTCCACTTCTTCGCGCTGATTGGCATGCATACGCAAAATACGTCCGACTCTTTCTTGTTCATTTTTAATAGAATTTAAAATATAACTGCCTTTTTTAAGACTACCCGCATAAACACGGAAAAAAGTGAGATGTCCGACATAAGGATCGGAAGCGATTTTAAAAGCAAGAGAAGTAAACGGAGCATTATCGTCCGGAGCCACAATAATCTCCGCTTCGGTTTTCGGATCGTTGCCTTTAACCGGAGGAACATCAAGCGGAGACGGAAGATAATCAATAACAGCATCAAGAAGAAGTTGAACGCCTTTATTGCGAAGAGCAGTTCCGCAAAGAACAGGCACAAGAGTATAATTAATAGTTGCTCGTCTTAAAGCTTTTTTTAATTCATCTAAGGAAATTTCCTCGTTATTTAAATATTTATTAGTAAGATTTTCATCTTGTTCGGAAATTTTTTCAACAAGAATAGCTCTTTTTGCTTCCACTTCCGCTTTCAGGTTTTCAGGGATTTCAATTTTTTCCATTTTATCTCCATTTTCTCCGGTAAAAGAAAAAGCTTGCATAGTAAGAAGATCAATAACACCGGAAAAAGCACCTTCTGATCCTATAGGAACTTCAAGAGCGACAGCTTTTTTAGTAAGCTTTTTCAAAATAGAATCAAAACTTTTATCAAAACTAGCGCCCATACGATCAAGTTTATTCACAAAACAAATTCTCGGAACTTTATATTTATCAGCCTGCCGCCAAACTGTTTCTGATTGCGGTTCAACACCGGCAACACCATCGAAAACAACGACACCGCCATCCAAAACACGAAGAGATCTTTCAACTTCAACAGTGAAATCAACGTGTCCCGGAGTATCAATTAAGTTGATGCGGTATTCAAAATTTTTATCACCTTTTTTATAAGTAGGAGTCCAAAAACAGGTGGTGGCGGCAGAAGTTATAGTAATGCCTCTTTCGCGCTCCTGTTCCATCCAATCCATAATAGCTTCTCCTTCATGAACTTCTCCAATTTTGTGCGAGATACCAGTGTAAAAAAGAATACGCTCGGAAACGGTAGTTTTTCCGGCGTCTATGTGAGCAATAATGCCGATATCTCTAACTTTTTCTATTGGATATTGACGAGAAGACATGGTGTATAAAATTTCTAATTGCTAATTTCTAATAATTAATAATTTTGCGACTAAAAAACAAGCGAATATTATTTGCAATTCGCTTTATTTATTTTTTGATTTGGAAAAATTGGCAAAGTGAGCAAAAGCACGATTGGCTTCGGCCATTTTATGAGTATCTAATTTTTTCTTAATAGCATTACCTTCATTATTTGCCGCAGCTAATAATTCTTCAGCTAATCGTTTCGACATCGGCATGCCTTTTTTTCCTCGAGCGGCAGTAATAATCCAGCGAGCAGCTAAAATAAAACGACGGTCCGGACGGACTTCTATCGGAATCTGATAATTAGCACCTCCCACCCGGCGGGAAGCAAGCTCAATATCAGGAGCAGCGTTTTCCATAGCTTTTTCGAAAACCGCCACCGGATCTTGTCCGGTTTTTTCCGCTAAAACATTAAAACAATCATGAATGATTTTTTCAGCAGCGGTTTTTTTTCCGTCCAACATTAAATAATTAATAAATCGGCCGATATCGAGGCGATTATATTCAAAGTCCGGACCAAAATGTTTTTTATATATTCTTTTTTTTCTCATCTTGTTTTATTATTTAGGCCTTTTAGATCCATATTTACTTCTTTGCTGTTTTCGTTTTTCAACACCGGCAGTGTCAAGAACACCACGAACAATGTGATAACGAACACCGGGAAGATCCTTAACACGACCACCGCGAAGAACGACCACGGAGTGTTCCTGAAGATTATGACCTTCTCCCGGAATGTAAGCAGTTACTTCCATACCGTTTGAAAGCTTAACTCTCGCCACTTTACGAAGAGCCGAATTAGGCTTTTTTGGAGTAGTGGTAAAAACTTTCAAACAAACTCCCCTCTTAAATGGAGACGGGGAATCAATTGGCTTATTTAAAATAGTATTAAAATACAACCGAAGAGCCGGAGTTTTTTGTTTTTTCGCAAAAGTTTTTCTTCCTTTTTTTACTAATTGATTGATTGTAGGCACAAACTTTTAAAATTAGAATTACAAATATTAAAAAACAAATTTAAAACAGCACTTAATAATTGCAAGCAGCAAGCCTTGCGATTGTTAAATATAAGGCAAGAGAAAGATATTGTCAAATAATAAGATTATCGATTTCTATAAAAAAATAAATATTTAAAATAAATCATTTTAAAAAATAATTTTTTAAAAAAAGGTTTATTTAAATAATTTTTAAAAAACAAGAGAAGAGCCTATCAGAATATAAAAAATAGTTTCAGAAATCGAAGGAATAAAAATAAAAGCAACAAGGAGAGCTATAAAAATACCGGCAAAACCAAGTTTTAAAAAATAACGGAAATATTTCGGAAAAAGAACGGCAACAATTTCCGAACCATCGAGAGGAGGGATAGGAATAAGATTAAAGACAGCAAGAACAATATTGGTGTAAACGACAAGTTCCAAGAAAAAAATCGCGTTAGCGGAAAGAAGTCCATAAGAAACAATAAAAGGAGCGATAAATCTGATAAAAAGACTAAAAATAACGGCAATGGATAAGTTAGCAGCAGGACCAGCTAAAGCAACTTTTAAAGAACCGAATTTTTTATCGGAAAGGTTATGAGGATTATAAGGAACCGGTTTGGCCCAGCCAATAAAAATTCCGGAAGAAAACAAAAGAAAAAGAGGGAGAATAATAGTGCCAAAAGGATCAAGGTGAGGAATAGGATTTAAAGTGAGGCGTCCGGCACGCTTGGCGGTATCATCGCCTAATTCGTAGGCCATCAAACCATGAGCATATTCATGAAAAATAGCCGATACGATAATGACAAAATAAGTAAAAACAGGATATAAAGACATAAGTTTGCTTGCTTTTTATGTTTTCTTATATTACACTAACTGGAATATTAAGGCAATCAAATATGAAACAATGTGAAATATGCGGAAGGGGTTCTATAATTCGCGGCAAAAGAGTGAAGTTGCGCGGAAATTATAATCCTACCGGAACATCAAGAAAAAAACCGAACTTACAGAAAGCTTTCTACAAAGGAGAGAGTGTTTTATCTTGCACGAAGTGCATAAAAAAACAAAGAAAAGCAAAGTAAAAATTTTCCGCCCTAAGTGGAAAATTTTATAAATAATAAGAAATAAGTTGCAATAAAGTTTTAACCAGTCTATAGACTGGTTTTTTGATTTGCATTAGACACTCCAATTCCGGAATAAATATAAGAAGAGATTAATATGAAATAAAAAAAGCCCCCGGCGGAGGGAATTAACCGGAGGCAAAACGGTTCGGGAGGAACCGTTGTTGAGGAACCGTTTATGTTGGATTCTAAAGCAATGATAGCTAAAAAAAATAAGAAAGTCAATACCGGTTAAAATTATATAAGTTTTTCTTTTTAGCAATTTTATTGAAGAAGAAGATTTTATCAGATAAGATAAAAATATTCTTTTTGCAAGGAAAAATGTTTTTAACGGGCTGTCGTATAACGGAAGTACGCATGCATGGGGTGCATGTAGCCCGGGTTCAATTCCCGGCAGCCCGACAAAAATATTAAATAAAAGCAAACTGACTAAATTAAAAAATGAAAAAAAAATGTTTTAATTGTTCTAAAATTATATTTACCGGAGGTGGAACTGGAGGGCATGTAATTCCTAATATTCCTTTAATAAAAAAATTCAAAGAAATGAACTGGGAAGTATTTTATATTGGCAGTAAAAATAGTTTTGAAGAGAAAATAGCATTTTCGTTGGGTATTATTTTTTTTTCTATCAGAACTGGAAAATTACGGAGATATTTTAGTTTAAAAAACGTGACAGATTTTTTTTTAGTTATAAAAGGAATATTTCAAGCTTTAATTATAATGAGAAAAATAAATCCAAGCGTGATTTTTTCAAAAGGAGGGTTTGTTTCCGTTCCGGTTGTAATAGCTGCATGGTTATTGCGAATACCAATAATTGCACACGAATCAGACGTGACCTTAGGTTTATCTAGTCGCATTACTCTCTTTCTTTCTGATAAATTTTGTTGCGGTTTTCCAGTCACAAAAGATATTTATTATCGGAAAAATATTATTTTTACAGGCACGCCAATAAGACAAGAGATAAAAAAAGCAGATAAAGTATTAGGATTAAAGATTATTAAAGATACGCCAGAAAAAAAACCATTTTTATTTATTATCGGAGGCAGCACTGGAGCTGAAAAAATTAATACTTTTGTTAGAAAAAACCTTTTTAAAATACTAGAAAAATACCAAATAATACACATCTGCGGAAAAGGGAATGAAGATAGGAGTCTTTTGGATATTCACGGTTATAATCAATTTTCTTATATAGATGAGAACTTTTTTAATATATTAGCAATTGCCGATATAGTTGTATCAAGAGGAGGAGCAACTTCTTTATACGAACTGGGGGTGTTAAATAAACCAACTTTAGTTATACCTCTTTCCGTAATAGCCAGTCGAGGAGATCAAATTGATAACGCAAAATATTTTAAACAGTTAGGACTAGCGGAAATTTTATATGAGGAAGATTTAAATATTGATAATTTTTTAAGTAATTTAGAAAAAATGCATTATAAGAAATATGAAATAAAAGAAGAAGAAAATATTTTCAAACACACTGATTCCATAAATGATATAGTTAAAACTATTTTAGATGTTTGTAATAATAAAAAAACAGCGAGAAAAAATTAAAAAAATATCATGATTCATAATTTTTAATATTTATATATCTTTAAGAAAACTGCCTCCAATCGGAGTTTTTGGATTAAAGGTTCTTACTTTACCCCTAATCCATTTTCTTGAGTTTTTTGACAATTCGTCTATAGCTTTTTTTTGATCATATTTCGGTAAATTAAACAACATAGTGATTCTAAAGTTAGTTGGGGTATTTTGGTTTTTATTTATTAAGTTAATAACTTTTCTTAAACCAGTTTTGTTATAAGCCGCCATATCAAATTTTCCTTCTATTCCCGGTTTCTTCGTTTTAATAACAACTAAAACATATTTTAATATTTTATTAGCCCCTTTTTTTCTAAGACAAGATTCTGAAGCATTAAGCATTGATCCTGTAACTTTTGAATCATCTATAAGTAAAATATTTTTATTTTTTACGCTTTGCGGGCAATTAATAAGATTTCTAGTTTTATCTTTTCTTTTTTCTTCCGACATTAATTGGTAATTAAATGAGTATTTAAGTCTTTTTAATTCTATAATTTGCAGTTCTAATTTACTTGAAATTTTTTCGACAATATAATGAATTCCACTTTCTTTCATTATCGTAGGAACATGAGTTAAAACAATTTTTTTTCTTTCTATTTTATTTTTTTTAATATCGTTCTTTATTATTTTAACAAGGTTTTTCGCAAATTTTTTAATTTCTTTCTCATCTCCTAATTTCATCTTAGAATATGAGGTGGCAATTCTAGAATTTAAATCGTTTTTATCTAAAGTATAAATGGATTTAGCTTCGTTGGTGTTTTTATTATTTCCGTTCATTGCATAAAAAATTACATTTTGATCTCTTTCAGCCAATTTTCTAAGAATATAAGTCCAGTTTGATAATTAATTTTTGGCTCCCAATTAAAATCTTTTTTAGCTTTGAGACAATTACTAATAAATATTCTTTGATCAGCAGGACGCCAATCAACAAATTTCTTTTTTATTTTCTTATTCAATCTTTTTTCTAAAAAATTTATAAATTCCAAGATTGATAATGAGTTTTTTAATCCCCCTCCTATATTATAAGATTGCCCATTTGTAATTTTTATATTTTCAACAACTTTAAAATATGCATCAATTAAATCATCAATGAAAAGAATATCGCGGACTTGTTTTCCATTACCAAAAATTTTTACTAATTTATCAGATAATGCTTGTTTATATATATGAGCAATCCATCCCTGCTCTTCTTTACCAAATTGCCGAGGTCCATATATTGCAGATTGACGAAGCACGACTGTATTAAGATTAAAAACTCTATGATAATCATTAACATATTGATCAGCTGCTCCTTTTGAACAACCGTATGGAGAAAAAAATTCTAAATACTCATTTTCGTTTAATCCTGAAATATTTTTTAAAGAATATCTAAGTTTTCTTTCTATAATTTTGTCTTTTTCCACTGGTCTATAGACTTTATTTGTTGAAATATGAATTAGAATTTTATTTTTAGGAGATTTTCTTATCACCTCAAGAATATTCAATGTGCCATTTATATTTATTTCAAAATCATCAACAGGATTTTGAATAGAAGTATCAGCTGATACCTGAGCTGCCGTATGATATATTATATTATGATGCGGAATTGATTCTTCTAAAGCTTTTTTATTTCTTATGTCGTTGATAATAACATTTAATGTTCCATTGTTTTCAGATTTTAACCATTTAAGATTTTCTTCACTTCCTTTCCTTGATAAATTATCAAAAATCGTTACATAATTGCCGCTTTTTAATAAACGCATTGCTAAGTTTGATCCAATAAACCCAGCTCCTCCCGTAATAAAAAATTTTTGATGTTTAATCATTTTAGATTTTTACCTCTTAATGATAATCTTATTTTCAGTAGTTGTTATAAATTAAAAGCAATATAATTCAATAACTTGTAATGTTCTAAAATTATGATAATGATACAAATAGTAAAATAATAAAAAAAGGAGAAAGTTATGAGACCAACACACAAACCCACACTAGAACCAGGAACTTTTTTAACTATTCTTTTCTTTTCAACTATTATTGTATTTTGGCATTTAATAATTAATTGGTTTTTCTAAAATTT
>JAQVXM010000021.1 GCA_028709185.1 Minisyncoccota bacterium
TATGTTTATTAGGAAATAACAGTAGTTTTTCTCCGGGGAGAGAGAGTTTTTGTGCCGATTGTATTAAAAAAGACCGGCACAAAAAATGCACGGCAAGCGGAGTAATAACTCCGGTTGTCATAAATGGCAAAAAAGTTTGTGGCCGAAAAGAAATTTCGGTCTCAAAAATATTACCACCACAGCAGGAGGGATTATAATAAATATTCCCATCAACCCCCTGCCGAATTCAATTCGGACGGGGGTTTTATTTTTCTTTAAAAAAGAGAGGTTTAAGTAAAAAGGGAATAAAGGAAGCAATAAGGGCGCCAAAAATAACATCCGTCGGCCAATGCGCGCCAACAATGATTCTGGAGATACCAACAAGGAAGGAAAGAAAAATAAAAACCGAACCCCATTTTTTATTAAAAATCCAAACGCAAAAAGAGAGGGTAAAAAGAAAAGTAGCGTGACCGGAAGGAAAAGAAAATCCGGAGCCATGAATAACCGGTTCAAAATCAAGATAGTCAGCCGGACGTTCGCGGCGAAAAGCATAATTAAGAATTTCAAAAATAACTCCGCGAGAAATAAAAAGAGAAGCGAGAGACAGAGCAAAAAAATAAAATTTGTGGCGCCAGTTTTTTATTCTCCAACCAAAAAAAATAGCGGCAAAAACCAAAATAAAAATAACGTATTTTGCAAAAAAAACAGAAAGAGCATCGATAACCCAATTTTTTTCAGCCAAACTCCTAAAAATTTGGAAAAAATAAAGGTCAAAAGACATAATGGATTCTAAGAATGTTTAGTGCCGGTTCTTTTGGTAGTGTAAGGAAGAAGAGCCATAAAACGAGCTCTTTTAACAGCTTCCGAGAGAGCCCGCTCATGTTTAGCGCAAGTGCCGGTATGACCGGGATTTATTATTTTACACTGCGAAGAAACAAACCTTTTAATAAGGTCGATATCTTTAAAATCAATTTGTTTAAGATTTTGCGAACAAAAGAAACACTGTTTCATAATATTTAAAATAATTTTTAAAAAGGAAGATCTTCATCTTTTATCCCATCGGCTTCTATTTCAATAGTGGGAATTTCTTCTTTCGGTTTTATATCATCATTATTTTCAAAAGAAGGTTTTCTATTTTGAGAGAATGAACCGCTCGTCGCGCCAGTCGGGCGAGGACCAAGTTGCAATCTTTCAGAAATAATTTCAGTAGTTTTTCTGTTTTGTCCTTCCTTATCCTGCCAAGTTCTTGTTTGAAGACGGCCCTCAATCATAACCATACTACCTTTAGTCAGGAATTGGCCGGCAACTTCGGCTTGCCTGCCCCAGACAACCACATTATGAAATTCAGTTTCTTCTTTTTTTTGCCCGGCTTTGTCGGTCCAAACACGATTAGTAGCCACAGAAAAAGAACTGACGGATTGACCAGAAGGAGTTGTTCTAATAACAGGATCAGCAGTCAAACGGCCAATGATAAAAACTTTATTGAGGTTCATAAGATTAAGTTAATAGATAAAGCTAGTTTTGTAAAGTTTTTAAATTAGCCTAAAATTTCTTCGAGTTTTTTCTCTAAGGCTTCATTGCTTAATGAAGAAACTTTTTCCGGAATTACTTCCGACTCTTTTTTTTCTTCTTCCGGAGCAGTTTCCGGTTTGCTTCTTTTTTCTTCCGGAATTTTTCCTATTTTTTCCTTGTTTTCAATTTTAGCAAACGGCAAAACTATGAGAAAACGAAGAATTTCACCGTTAAGATTGAGTTCTTTTGAAATATTCAAGACATCCGAAGGGGTTACAGAAAAAATAAAAAAACCAAAGAAAGCTTCACTGTGTTTTTTTACTTTATAAGCTAACGGTATTTTTTTAAGGATATTTTCTTTCTTTTCGATTTCCGATCCATAACGCTCCAAAACGGCAAAAATATCAGCAAGTGATTCTTCGCTTTTTAAGAGAAAAGATATTTCGTATTTTTTCTTAATTATTTCTTCCATAATAAAAACGGTAAAAGAATATCAGATAAACAATAAGAAGTCAATTATAATTTTTCTTCTTCGTTCATTCCCCTATCTCTATCATCAAAGCTTTCCACAAATCCTTCTTTGGTGTGATGTTTAAAACCTGTGCCGACAGGGATTAACCGACCAATAATAACATTTTCTTTAAGTCCGCGAAGATGGTCAATTTTTCCAGATGTAGAAGCGGAAACAAGAACCCGCGCAGTTTCTTGGAAAGAGGCGGCCGAGAGAAAACTTTCTGAGGAAAGGGAAACTTTAGTAATACCCAAAATAAGCTGTTGCGATTTAGCCGGTTCTTTGCCTTCTCTTTTCATTTCACGATTAACTTCAAGAAAACGGGAACGATCAACAATATCTCCAAAAAGAAATTCCGTATCACCAGATTCGGTTATTTTTACACGAGAAAGCATCTGTCTGATAATTATTTCAATATGCTTATTATTAATCGGAGCACCTTCTGAAGCATAAATTTTTTGAATTTCTCTGATGATGTATTTTTGAACCTCTTCTTCACCTCGATACTTCATAAGTTCTTTCAAGTCCAAATGTCCGCTTGAAAGTTGAGCTCCTTTTTCAACCACGTCACCGACTTTAAAGAAAATATCAGAAGTTTTATGAATAGAATATTCAACCACTTTCGGTTTTTTACCTGAAATTTTGAAATAAATAGTTTTAAGAGATCCGCTTTCTTTTATTTCTTCAATAACACCATCAGCTTCAGCGAGTATTCCTTTAGTTTTCGGGGTTCTGGCTTCAAAAAGTTCTTCTACTCGAGGCAAACCATGAGTGATGTCAGCGCCGGCTGTTCCACCTATGTGGAAAGTTCTAAGAGTAAGCTGAGTTCCAGGTTCTCCGATTGATTGAGCAGCAACAACACCAACCGCTTCACCGATTTCAATTTCTTTATTTAAAGCAAGATCAAGTCCGTAACATTTAGAGCAAACTCCAAAAAGAGATTTGCAAGTTAAAGGAGAACGAACAACAACAGATTTTACCGATTCGTCTTTTTGAATTTCTTCCGCTATTTCTCGCGTAATAATTTCTCCTGATTTAACCAAGATTTTATTACCTGATTTAACATCAAGAAGAGCAGCACGGGAGAAAATTCTGGAAGAAAACGATTGACCAAAACTATCACCATCATCCTCTCTTTTAATAATAATACCTTCTTTTCCTTTACAATCTTTTTCTCTAACAATTATTTCCTGAGCAACATCAACCAAGCGACGAGTTAAATATCCAGCTTGAGCAGTTTTTAAAGCAGTATCAGTCAAACCTTTTCTTGAACCATGAGTAGAAATAAAATATTCCAGCACACCAAAACCTTCTTTAAAAGAAGATTTAATCGGGAGCTCAATAACTTCGTTTTTTGGATTCTGAACCAAACCTTTCATACCGATCATTTGAACAGGCTGAGTCCAAGAACCACGAGATCCGGAATCAATAATGCTATAAATAGGATTATTTTCCACAAAAGATTTCGGAACGACTTCGGCAATTTCTGTTCTAACTTTATTCCAAACAGAAATAACTCGATTTCTTTTTTCAGAACGAGTAAGAATTCCTTCCAAATATTGATTTTCAATTTTTTGAACTTCTTTTTCAGCTCTTATCATAATTTCTTCTTTTTCCAAAGGGATAATAAGATCAGCCATAGCCCAAGTAATTCCAGAAACGGTAGCATATTTAAAACCAAGAGTTTTGACCTTATCAAGAGTGTTAAAAGCCATTTCAAATCCGTATTGATCAATTACTTTATCGATAATTTTAGTAAGATCTTTCTTCTTCATTACTTTATTAACAAAAGGAAAATCCGGCGGAAGAATACTGTTAAAAATGATGCGTCCGCAAGAAGTTTCTTCAGTTTTAGAAGAGCCGATTTTAATTAAAGAATTTATATCAACCAGATCATTTTCAAGAGCGATTAAAGCTTCCTCATTAGAAGAAAATATTTTTCCGGCACCTTTTCCACCTTCTACTGTTTTAGTAAGAAAATAGCATCCTAAAATTATATCTTGAGTAGGAGTAGCAACCGGATCACCATTGGCCGGTTTTAAAAGATTACCAGAAGAGAGAAGTTTAGTTTTGGCTTCTTCTTGCGCTTCATCAGAAAGAGGGAGATGAACGGCCATTTGGTCGCCGTCGAAGTCAGCGTTAAAAGCGGAACAAACCATAGGAGGAATTTGAATAGCAAAGTCTTCCGTTAAAAGAGGACGGAAAGCTTGAACGCTTAAGCGGTGCAAAGTCGGAGCACGATTTAAAAGAACTTTTCTATCGGCGATTACTTCTTCCAAAATAGCCCAAACTTCCGGAGGAGCTTGTTCAATCAAACGATTAGCATTTCTAATATTATGCGCCAGACCGCGGCTAATAATTTGAGAAATAACAAAAGGTTTAAATAATTCAAGAGCCATTTTTTTAGGAAGACCACATTCGTTTAAACGAAGTTTAGGACCAACAACAATAACGGAACGTCCGGAATAATCCACACGCTTGCCAAGAAGATTTTGACGAAATCTTCCCTGTTTTCCTTTCAACATATCAGAAAGAGAACGCAGAGGTCGGCGACTGGAAGACATTTGTTGATTACTGCCAACACGAGCTGAATTATCAATCAAAGCATCAATAGCTTCCTGAAGCATTCTTTTCTCGTTAACAACTATGACATCCGGAGCTTTTAGGTCGATAAGCTTCTTTAAACGATTATTACGATTGATAACGCGACGATAAAGATCGTTCAAGTCGCTTGTAGCATAACGTCCCCCATCCAAAGGAACCATCGGACGAAGATCCGGAGGAAGAACAGGGAGAACAGAAATAATCATCCATTCCGGACGAATTTTATTTCTCTCCATAGACAAAAGAAGTTTTTGTCTTTTTAAGAGGCGGACTTTTTTAGTGGCATCCTTAACATAAGAAAGTTCATCTTCTGTTTTTTTGATCTCTTTTTTGAGATCCATATTTTTCAGAATTTTTTTCAAGGCTTCAGCGCCATGACCGGCTTCAAAAACATCACCAAATTTTCGAGAAAGATTAAAATATTCCAATTCAGAAAGAATATGTCCAACAGATAAAGCTTCGAGAGAGTCTTTGGTTTTTTCAGCGGCATCTTCGAGCGCTTTCAAATCTTCCTTAGAAGATTCTTCCTTTTTTCTAGAAACAAGCTCTTTGCTTAATTCGCCAAGAGCGCGTTTTTTATTTTCCTCATTAACATTAGTAACTATAAAAGAAGCGTAGTAAACAACTCTTTCAAGTTTTTGAGAAGAAACGTTCAAAACCAAACCAAGCTTAGAGGGAACATTTTTGAAAAACCAAATATGACAAACCGGACAAGCAAGTTCTATATGACCCATGCGTTCGCGGCGAACAATGGAACGGGTAACCTCTACGCCACACTTATCGCAAACTATACCCTTATAACGGATGCGTTTATATTTTCCGCAATAACATTCGTAATCTTTAGCCGGACCGAAAATTCTTTCAGAAAAAAGCCCATCTTTTTCAGGTCTTTGAGTACGATAATTAATAGTTTCAGGTTTAACGACTTCTCCATAAGACCATTTTAAAATATCTTCAGGAGAGGCGACGGTTATTTTTAAAGCATCGAATTGCATAATTTTTGGCTTTTTAATGATTAATTATTTTCTACGCTTTTATTTTTTTGAATCAACTCAATATTAAAACCGAGAGATTTTAATTCGCTTAAAAGAACATTGAAAGAAGCCGGAATATTGGGGCTTTTTATTTTTTCACCCCTAATAATCGATTCAAAAGTAGCAGAGCGGCCCATAATATCATCGGATTTTATAGTAATCATTTCCTGAAGAGTGTGCGCAGCTCCATATCCTTCAAGAGCCCAAACTTCCATTTCTCCAAAACGTTGTCCCCCGAATTGAGCTTTTCCACCAAGAGGTTGCTGAGTGATTAAAGAATAAGGACCAATGGAGCGAGAATGAATTTTATCTTCAACTAAATGATTAAGTTTTAGCATGTAGATGTAGCCGACAGTAACTCGGTTTTTTATTTTATCACCGGTACGTCCATCAAAAATTTCTATTTTTCCATCTTCCGGAAGATTGGCGGCTTTTAATTCATTTCTTATTTGTTCTTCAGAAGCACCGGAAAGAGGAGGGGTGATAGCGCGATAACCAAGAGCGTGAGCAGCCCAGCCAAGATGAGTTTCTAAAATCTGACCAAGATTCATACGAGAAACAACACCAAGAGGATTTAAAACAATATCAACCGGAGTACCATCGGCAAGATAAGGCATATCTTCAACCGCTCGAATTTGAGAAATAACTCCTTTATTACCATGACGACCGGCTAATTTATCCCCTACTTTAACTTTTCTGAATTGAGCGATATCAACCTGAATTTTTTTAATCACACCCGGTTCAAGATTATCACCGTGTTCGCGAGAAAATATTTTAATACCAACAACGCGACCGCGTTTACCGTGCGGAAGAGAAAGAGAGCTATCTTTAACATCTTTAGCTTTCTCACCAAAAATAGCACGGAGCAGGCGTTCTTCGGAAGTAAGATCAGCTTCTCCTTTCGGAGAAATTTTTCCGACTAAAATGTCTCCGGAATTAACTTCGGAACCGATTCTAATTATTCCCTCTTCATCTAGATTTCTCAGTTTATCTTCAGAAACATTAGGAATATCAGGAGAAGTTTCTTCAGGACCAAGTTTGGTATCCCGAACATCGCAATAAAAATTTTCAATATGAACAGAAGAAAAAACATCACGTTCAGCAGCACGTTCCGAAAGAACAATCGCATCTTCAAAATTAGCTCCTTCAAAAGAAAGAAAAGCGACGAGAAGATTTTGACCCAAAGCTAAAATTCCGTTTTCAGTAGAAGGACCGTCAGCTAAAACATCACCCTTTTTTACCTTCTGTCCTTTTTTAACAAGAGGATGTTGAGAAATAGAACCAAACTGATTAGATCGTTTGAATTTAATAAGTTCGTATTCTTTAACTTCATCTTTATATTTAACTTTAATGCTGTTTCCATCAACAGCAATAATCTCTCCCGCTCCTTCCGCAATAATCAAATAACCAGAATCTCTAGCCGCTTTTTCTTCCATGCCAGTTGAAACAAGCGGAGCTTCCGGACGAAGAGGGATAACCGCCTGACGTTGCATGTTTGAACCCATAAGAGCGCGATTAGCGTCATCGTGTTTTAAAAATGGAATAAGAGAAGTAGCAACGCTTAAAAATTGATGAGGAGAAACATCAATAAAATCAATATCTTCAGCCGAACAAGTGCCAGGGTCACCTTTAATTCTCGCCTCTACAATTTCATCAATAATTTTTCCGGCCGGAGTAAGATTAATATCCGAAGGAGCAATTTTGTATTTTTCCTCTTCAAAGGCATCGAGCCAGACTATTTCCTCCGTCACTTTTCCGTTTTTAACTCTAAAATAAGGAGTTTCAAGAAAACCCAGATTATTAAGTCGAGAAAAATTTGCTAAGTGATTAACAAGACCGATGTTAGAACCTTCAGGAGTTTGAATTGGACAAATTCTACCATAATAAGAACTATGAACATCTCTAACTTCAAAACCAGCTCGTTCTCTAACAAGACCGCCAGGACCCATAGAAGATAAGCGACGCTTATGTTCAATTTCGGAAAGCGGATTAATCTGGTCCATAAACTGAGAAAGCTGAGAAGAAGAAAAAAACTCTTTGACTATAGCCATTAGAATGCGCGGATTAATAAGCTGAGCAGAAGTAATATCAGTTTCAATAAAAGTAGACATACGGTCCTGAATGACGCGTCGAAGGCGGGCAAAACCGATTCGAAGTCGAGCTTCTAGAAGCTCGCCAACCGGACGAATACGACGATTGCCAAGATGGTCGATGTCATCAGCCTCCTGTTCCTGAAAATTATTAAGGTGAATAACTTCTTTAAGAATGGAAACAAGATCATCAATATCGAGTAAACGGTTATCCTTTTTAGCATCAAAATTGAGACGTTGATTGAGCTTAAACCGACCAACTTCAGAGAGATCATAGCGGTCATTTCTCCTAAACATCGAATCAATAAGATTTTTAGCATTTTCAGCGGTAGCTAAATCGCCAGGTCTGACTCTTTTGTAAATTTCAAGATAAGAAGAAGAAACATTTTTAGCGATATCTTTGGCTAAAGTATTTTCAATATATTTTTTAGAGTCTTGATCAATATCTCCAAAAGCTTTTAGGATGTCTTCATTTGTTTCAAGACCAAAAATGCGAAGAAGACAAGAAACGGGAGTTTTGCGATTGCGATCGATTTTAACAGCTAAAGAACCGTTGGCTTCAGTTTCGAATTCCAACCAAGCTCCACGATTTGGAATTATTTTCGCTCCAAAAAGTTTTCGTCCCCGCCAAGAATTAGCAGTAAAATAAACACCGCTGGAACGAACAAGTTGAGAAACAACAATTCTTTCCACACCGTTAATAATGAAAGTGCCGCGATTTGTCATTACCGGCAAATCTCCAAGATAAATTTCCTGCGTTTCTTCTTTTTTAGTTCTTTTGTTTATAAGACGGAGAGTGGCGCGAAGAGCTGATTCATAAGTAGCGTCCCTGTAGCGAGCTTCCGCTTCAGTATATTTCGGTTCGTCAAAATAATAATCTTCAAAAATAAGATCGAATTCTTTTCCAGTATAATCACTAACGGGAGAAATTTCGGAAAATAATTCTTTTAAACCCTTTTTTAAAAACCAATCATAAGAATTCTTTTGGACTTCATCAAGCTTAGGTTGCTCGATAACGTACTGATTGTTAGAAGAAAAAACTTTAGTTGATAAGTTCGCCATGTTTTTAAAAAGTTAAGATGACAAAAGAGAAAGGCGCTTTAGACTTGCGCTTTAATTTTAAAAATAAAAAATTTTAAAAATTAAACACAAAAAATTTAATAATGTTTTTGTTTTGTGTTTGATAATTTTATAAATATCTCCTTATGTTAGCGATATGTTCTTCCAAAGTTTTGCTAAAAATAGTTCTTTTCGTCTTCGGATCACTTAAGTAATACCAGTAAGGCGAGCTTTTAGCCTCTAAAACCGACCTTATTGCTTCTTCTCCGGGATTTGAGATAGGAGCAGGCGGCAAGCCTTTGTATTTATAAGTGTTATAAGGAGAATCAACTTCCTTATCTTGTTTTGTTAAAGGATAACAGCTTTTCAAACCAGAGTCAACTTCGGCCTCAGTTTTCGCCAAATTATTAATCGAGTATGCGTGACTTTTAATGTAGCACAAGGAAGCATCGATTTGCAAGGGCATACCAGTTTCTAATCTTTTTAAAAGAATTCCAGCCACTATTTTTCTTTCTTCAAAGCGCGGCACTTCTCTTTCAATCAGGGAAGCAAGAATAAGATTACGATCATAATTTTCAGAATCTTTTAAAAGAAGAGGGTCGGCTTTCTTGTAAAAATTTTCCAAAATTTTTTCCACCACAACAACAGCGCTGGAGTTTTTAAAAAATCGGTAAGTATCCGGAAAAAGACGACCTTCAAGAGATTGACTTAAAGTAAGAAGACTTTCTCCGTTTTTAAAAATTCCTAAATCCTTTAAATTATCATCTATTTCACGAACAGTCTGACCTTCATAAATAACCACCGTTATTTCCCGAGATTCTTTTTTATTTTTCAATAAAAAAAATTCAAAAATAAAAAAAACGCCAAGGACAATTAAAGCGGCTGTAAAAACTGGTTTTCCAAGCTGTTTAAGAACGTAAAGCAATTGAATTTATTATAGCCACCATAATAAAACTCGTCAATAAATTAGAACCTCCATAACTAACAAAAGGAAGAGGCAAACCAATAACAGGAGTGAGGCCGAGAGCGGAACCAGTATTTAAAACAAAATGAATGCTAAAAATTATAACCGCGCCAAGACAAATAAAACGATCAAAATTATCAGAAGCGAAATGAATACTAATGCCG
>JAQVXM010000022.1 GCA_028709185.1 Minisyncoccota bacterium
TTCTTTCAGTAATTTTGCCAGAGAAAGTTCCAATTCTGAAGGGAGGGAAAAAATAGTTCCTTTGTCTATTTGTTTTTTTACCGCCGAATTTATTTTTGGATTAGAATAACCGAAAATCATAGGTCCGAGAGCCATAACAAAATCAAGATATTTTTTATTTTCTATATCCCAAAAATAGGCTCCTTTAGCTTTTTTAACAGCAATAGGAGAAATACCAACAACATATTGAGTAGGATTTTTACTTAAAGTTTGAGAGCATGAAGGAATGTATTTTGAACATTCTTTTAAATATTTTATTTTTTTATTAATCATTTTATATAAGGAGGCCAAAAAAGATCAATTTCTTCAAAAGCAGAGATAAATTTAATCAGATCTCCGGCCCAAGTGTTATTATTTTCAAGATAAACACCATTTAGAACTAAAAGCAGTTTTTTTAAAAAATCATCTTTTATAAGAACGGGTAATAATTTGATTTCAGAAGCGGATAGGGGATTAGTCTGATTATATATATCAATAAACTTATTTTTCAATAGAACAGGATTTGTTTTAAGGGAGATTTTTTTATCGATAAAAAATTGGCGACCAAAGCGATAAACAGCCATAGCCACATCTATTCCTTTCGGAGCTATTCTCAGTCCGTCAAAGTCTATAATAGCTTTTAGTTTATTTCCTTTTATTAAAATATTATGAGGATGCAAATCCGAATGAATAACTTGTTTTTGAAGAGAATCAATCTTTTTTTTATTTTTTTTAATTTCTTTTATATTTTTGATAAATAAAGGAATTTTAAATAGGATTAATTTATCAATTTCTGTTTGATTGATTTTTTCTTTTATTATTTTTCTGATAATTTCAAAATCTTTAAGAGAATATTTTTTAATGGTGTTGTAATAGATCTTATTTTTTTTGGAGAGTTGGTTTATTTTAATAACATCTTTAGAATTAAAATTATTAAAAGCATTGTGCATTAGCGCGATGTTTAAAGCAATATCCAAGAAGCTTTTTAAAGAGGGCTTAAAGTATTCTGCCTCTATAAATTCAAAGACGGAAAAAAAATCTCCGTTATTTTGAACACTTATTTCTTTGTTTTTTGAAAGAATTACCCGACTTACTTTAACGCCACTTTCTTTAAGGTTAATCAGAAGATTGAGATAAAAATCTATCGTTTCTTTTTCTTTTAAAGCTTTATTTTTTCTTAAAAGAATTGTTTTTTTAAATCCATTTAAAAAAAGAATGATTTTGTAATTTTCTGAATTTATTTCAAGCCGATCTAATTGAAATATTTTTATTATTTTAAAATCTAAAAAATATTGATCGAGGATTTTTTCAATAAAATGAAATGGACGTTTGATTTCCTTATATTTTATTTCAGATAAAGAAAAGTTGTCGGATTTGAAATCAATCATTTTTTATTTTTTAAGGCAATAACGAAGAACCGAAAGACCGGTTTCGATATCATTAAATGTGTAATGTTTTTTCTCGACACAGTTCAAGAAATATTTTATTTCGTCTATGTAAGGATTATTAAAATCGTAATCTTTCATTTCAAATAACTTTTTATGACCTTTTTCATTATGCAGCCAGACTGAATTTTCTTTGAAATCCCAAGTCAAGTTTCCTTTTTTCCCTATTATTTTGCAGGACCAAGAGTATGATTTTTGAAGATAATCACCTCTGATCGAACCTAAAACTTTATTATCAAAAATAAAAGAAGCGATAAAATTATCTTCAGTTTCAATTTCAAGATCGCTTGTTTTATCAAAAATAAGGCTTGTCTTTTTTGCATTAATAAAGTTGTTAAACCAAAAAATCAAATCGAAGCTGTGAATACCGTCAAGAATCATTCCTCCTCCGGTTGATTTTTTAGCAGCATAATTTTTTCTATAGTCTTGGTTGGGACGCCAGTATGGCAAGTAAAAACCGGTATCAAAATGAATGCTGTAAATTTTTTCCAATTTATTTTTAGATAAGCAGTTTTTTATAAACTTAAGACAGGGATTAAATCTCATGTTGCAGCCGACCATGCTGATAAGTTTTTTCTTTCGGCATATTTCGGATAATTTTTTTATATTTTTCAGATTATGAGAGAGAGGTTTTTCTATAAATAAATGACAGCCAGCTTTAGCGCATAACAGGGCGGAAGAAATGTGAGCGTTATTAGGATTGCAGATGAAAGCAATATTAAATTGTTTCAGTTTTTCAAGGCTTATTTTTTTTAAAACATTTTTTTCATTTAATGTTTTAGTTTTATCGGAATCATAGATAAAAATATTTTTAAATCCCAATTTAAGAAGATTTTTATAATGTCGTTGTCCGATTGAACCAAAGCCAATAATTATTATTTTAGTGTTTTTATTCATGATTGTATTTTTTTTCTTTCATAAAAAAAGGAACAATTAATCCGCCGAAACCTTTTTTGAAGTGAGAGATGTTAAGTTGTTTGTCGTTTGGCGACTGATAGGGCTGATAGCCGATTTCATAAAAGTTGATTTTTTTTTCTTTCATCCATTTAATAGCAGACCATTGAATAGTGTGAGAAATTGGAACATTTTTTATATTCGGATCATTACAAGCAGAGCCATAAAAGGCATTGTTTTTGAAAGCGTAAAAATAGGAAACACCAATAGGATACTTGTTTTGATAGGCGAAAACAAGAAAATCGTTTTTATTTTTTATTCTTTCAAACATAATGTTAAAAGTAGAAGAAGAGCGCTTGGGAGCACCGAATTTTTTTATATAAAGGCCAATATATTGATCGAATATTTCAGGAGTAATATTAAAAGAATCAAAAATAGCGGTAGTCAGTGTTTTTTCTCCTTTTGTTATAGCCGCTTTGTGACCATGACGAATGTTTCTTTTTATTTCATTTAAGTTTTTTGAAAGGTTTAAAATTTGGCTATAAACCGGAATGTCAAAATAATCAAAAGAGGAAAAAGCTTTTAAATGAAGAGATGTATTTTTGTTCAAGTAATTAACAGAAAGAGGGGACATTACAAATCTAGAAAAAGAAACTTTTTCTTTTTTTGCCAATCGGTCTATTTCGTTTAAAATAATCCAGTAGATTTTTTCTTTTTCCGGAGATGACAAGGAGTTGTGAAAAGCAGGAATGGGGGTGGCCCAACCGCTAAAAGAAAACTCTCGTGTTATTTTTTCATTTGATTTTATAGTTTCGAGCATGAGAGGGATGATGGCTTTGAGTTTGTTGTTTTCTTCAATAAAAAAACTTAAATTCAAAACTTTTGGTTCGGATTGATAACCGGAAATAAATTTTAGCCAATCAGAAGAATGCCAAAACCAAGTATCATCGGATTCTTTACAGAAGTCGTCCCAGAGTGAATAATAATTGTCCGAAAGAGGAATTATTTTCATAAATTTAAATTTTTTTTATGCTATTAACGATATTTTCAATGTCTTCTTCTTTTACATATTGATGACAAGGAAGAATGAGGCATTTTTTGTAAAAAGGATTAAAGATGTTTCTATTAACATCAAAGTGAAGAATATCGGCGGATATATTTTTAGCAAGAAGAGATTTTTTGATACTGATTAAATATTTTTCCGGAAGAAAAACGGGCAGGGCCAGAGGATTGGGCGTGATGTCAGGATCATGATCCGGAATTAAAAAATCCTCGGAAATATTATTTTTTAAGAGGGTGTAGTTGTCTTTTCTTTTTTTTATTATTGATTTTAGCTCTGTTAAAGATTGAGGAAATAAATTTGAGGATTTTTTTGGCAAGGAAAAGAAATTTTGATATTGACTATAACAAATTTCGGTAATGCGCGGGTGTAAAAAACCCCGATAAGAATTAAGAGATATATGATTACACCAAGAGCCAAACAATTTATTTATTTTTTTTTCTGAATTTTGGGATAATTTTTTTATTTGATCCTGCAGTTCTGAATTACGACTTAACAAACATCCACCCATGCCGGTGGGAAAAATTTTAGAAAAGCTGAAAGCGGAAAAATCACCAAAAGTTCCCACATTTTGATTCTTATATTTTGAATCAAAAGAATGAGCGCAATCTTCGATAACAATCAGGTTTCTTTCTTTAGCTTCTTTTAAAACCTCATCAATTTTTTGCGGATAGCCAAGTTCATGAAAAAGAAGAACGGCTTTAGTGTTTTTATCAAAAGTTTTAACAGGAAAACCGGTTTGATTGATGATAGAAAGAACACACTGACTTAAAAATTCTGGAATAAGAACGTGATCACGACGGGAAAGTCCAGAAAGTTTAAGAGAAAGAAAAATGGCTAAGCGACCAGAACCAAGAAGGGACACCGGCAGGTTAAAAAATTGTTCCAAGATTGATTTAACATCAGTGGTTTTGGTCCGAACTTTTTGATTATAAGGATAGATGGTTAAGAGCATTTTTTAATAAGAAGATCTTCTCTTGAATCAGAAAAAGGAAAATCTTTTGGCTGAAGAAGAAATTGATATTCAATATTGGAATGATTTTTAAGGATATCTTCCAATAGGGATTTAGTATATTGAGGTCTTAATTTTGGAATAATAACAAGAC
Source organism: Minisyncoccota bacterium (assembly GCA_028709185.1). Classification (GTDB taxonomy): domain Bacteria; phylum Patescibacteriota; class Minisyncoccia; order UBA6257; family XYB1-36-10; genus JAQVXM01. Next base: position 4,524 of record JAQVXM010000022.1, read on the forward strand.
GTTGATATCTATAGAAAAAATCAGTTATATATTTTTTAAGAAGATACTGTGTGTTTTTTAAAAAATTATAGAAAGGACGGGTTTGACGAGAGAGCATATTTTTTTCATATTTGTCTTTTAAAGGAATATCTCCGATAAGAAGACGTCCATTTGGAGAAAGAATACGAAGAAATTCTTTTAAAAGGAGAGAAAAACTTTCCTTATTTTTTAAATAATGGATGACGCTGTAACAGACAATCGCACTGAATTCGTTATCTTTGAAAGGAAGAGGATTTTCTAAATCGTGGACTATAAAATTAGCGTGATTGGAATTAATGTTTTTTTGAGCGATATCGATAGCATAAGAAGATCCATCTAATACTGTGATTTTTTGACAGCAAGTTGAGAGAAGAAGGGCAATATCTCCAGCGCCTCCACCAGCATCAAGTAAATTATCATCAGTAGAAAGTTTTATTTTTTCAATAATATCAGAAGCGATTTTAGAATAAGAATTTGACTTAAAAGAAAACATTTGACCGGAACGCATGTTTTTTCCAGTTTTGACAGCAAGTTGGTTAAAGTCATGAATAGAGGAGATGGAAGAGAAAAAATTTTTTATAGATTGAGAGATAAATTTTATTTGTTTTTCAGTTAAGAGCGGATGAAGGGGAAGAGTAATGGCGGTTTTTGCAAAAGAGTTAGCGATAGAGAGTTCTATTTTTTCAAAGCCGTGATTGCGGTAGTAGGGATGTGAATAAACCGGCGGATAGTGAAAATTAACACCAATGCCGGATTGTTTTAAATATTCATAAAGAGGAAGACGATCTTTCGGGTTTTTAGTTTTAATGACAAAAAGGTGCCAACTAGAGAGAACATCTTCAGTTTCAACAGGAAGAATTATCTCCGGAATATTTTTAAGTTCATTAAAATATAATTTAACTAATTCTCTTCGTCTCTCTATAAAACTTTTAAGTTTTTTAAGTTGGCTGATGCCAAGAGCTGAATTAATGTCGGATAAGCGATAATTAAAACCAAGGTCGGTCATAATGTTAAATCCTTGTTCATCTTTTTTAACGCCATGGCTTCTTAAAAGTTTTAGTTTTTCGTACAGTTCCTGACTATTTGTAACAATGGCGCCACCTTCACCGGTAGTGATCGATTTTACAGGATGAAAACTAAAGATGGTCATAGAACTTTTTCCGCCGCCTATCGGTTGATTTTTGTAGTAAGCGCCTAAAGCATGAGCAGCATCTTCAATAACTATAAGATTGTGACGGTAAGCGATGTCCCAAATTTTTTCCATAACACAGGGATGTCCGGCAAAGTGAACGGGAACAATAGCTTTTGTTTTTTCGGTAATAAGAGATTCTATTTTTGATTCGTCAATATTTGAATTGTCTTCTCTGATATCACAGAAAACCGGTTTAACACCTAAAGCAAGAAGCATATTAGAAGTGGCGACGAAAGTATTTGGAGTAGTAATAACTTCGTCACCAGCTTTTAGTTTGGAGGCAAGATAGGCTAAGTGAAGAGCGGCAGTTCCTGAAGAAACAACAACGGCATAACGGGCACCGACTATTTTTGCCAAAGCTTTTTCAAAGTCCGGACCAGTCGGTCCCTGAGTGAGCCAATTCGACCAAAGGGTTTTAATTACGGAGAGTGTATCTTTCAAGTCGAGATACTGATGGCCGTAAGGTATTATATTTCCCGAATAATTTCTTGGAGTTTTTCGTTGGTTAACCATTCTGTGTTTGAATTACTTGTAAAGCGGAAAGAAGGATTTAGTTTTGATCCCATGGTTTCATATTTAGAGAAAAAATGGCTTAAAGAAAGACCGGATTCCGGAATGACAACATAATATTTTTCTGTTTCGTAGCCGTGTTTTGATTCTTCTTCAGTAAGAAGAGTTTCGTGCAATTTTTCTCCCGGTCGGATGCCAACTATTTCTTGTATTGCTTCCGGAGCAATTATTTTAAAAAGATCGGATATTTTCATACTCGGAATTTTTGGGATAAATATTTCTCCACCTTCCATATTTTTCAAAGCAAAAAGAACCAAGTTAAAACTTTGCTTCAGAGATATCCAAAATCTAGTCATATCCGGGTGAGTGATTTCAACCTTATCAACTTTTTTATTTAAAAATTTTTCAACAACACTGCCGCGACTGCCGATGACATTGCCATAACGAACAGCGCTAAATTTAGTTTTTTGAGAAGTAGAATAAAAATTACTGTTTATAAAAAGTTTTTCGGCGCAAAGTTTGGTGGCTCCATAAAGATTAACCGGCTGAGCAGCTTTATCAGTGGAAATAAGGAGAATTTTTCCAATATTTTGGTTGAGAGCAGCTTCGACAACATTTTGAGAACCAATAATATTGGTTTTGATAGCTTCTTGAGGGTTATATTCGATAGCCGGCACTTGTTTTAAAGCAGCGGCGTGAATAACAATATCAACTTTTTGGAAGGCTCTTTCCAGACGATTTAAGTCTCGGATATCCCCAATAAAAAAGCGGAGGCGATTTTCAAATTGGCGTAATTCTTGCGCCATGTGAAATTGTTTATATTCGTCACGACTAAAAACAATTATTTTTTGGGCAAGAGAATTTTCCAAAAGAAATTTGGTAAAACTCTTACCGAAAGAACCGGTTCCGCCAGTGATGAGAATAGTTTTATCTTTTAAAAATTCCATAAAGATTATTTAAATAAAATGTAGTACAGCAATAATATAATAATTATTATAAATTGACAATATATTGACTATCTTGTTTTTTTTAATCATTCTGATGGAAGAATTTTTATAAAGAGAGGAGAAAATAATGCTGATTCTAGCGGCAATGAGCGATGTGGGAAGTTTTAGAACAATTTTTCCAGTCGGAGTGTGTTTGCGAAAAATGGGTCACGAAGTTAAATTTCAAGCTTTTGGAAATTCAATAAAATTACTTAAGGAAAAAGGGGAAGAAAATCAAAAGATTGAAGGGATGGTAAAAGGAGTGGTAACCGGAATGTCTAGTGACGAGTTTGAATATTCCATAGCTTCAGTTTGGCGAGATAAATGTTCAGTAATTACAATTCCAGACCAATGGTCCTCACCGTTTTTTTCCGGCGGGTGGAAGAAGAGAGAAAAATATCCCGACGCAATATGCGTTAATGATGATTTAGGAAGAGAGGCGGTGCGAGCTTGGGGATTCAACGGTTTAGTAGTTGAGACTGGATGGCCAGCACTTGATTTTTATGCTGATAGAAAAAAATGGAAAAATAGAAAACAGAAAATGCGTGAAAGATTGGAATTAGCTTCCATTCTTTCCAAAGAAACCAAGTTGATATTTTTTGTCGGCCAAGGATCAAAAGAAAATACAGAGGCATTTCAGGAACTTCTTGAAGTAGCTGTAAAAATTGATTTGCCAATAAAGATAATAGCCAGAGAACATCCGAACGCGAGACGGCACAATCCGGAAGAAGCAGAATTTTGGGAAAAAACAATCAGAGACAACAAAAACAAGAATTTACTTTTAGAAATTCCTGATTCTTCTTTTTCTTCTTTGGAATTTTTGGCGACGGCTGATGTGGTGGTGTCTGATTTTTCTACCGTGCTTACGGAAGCAACTATTTTAGAAAAGCCGACGATTTCTATTTTATATCCCAATAAGCCTGTTTCCGAAAATTTTAGAAGATGGAGTTGGACGAGCAAGACATTTCCACTAGCGGCGCTGGGATGTTGTCAAACAGCGGAAAATCGAAGTCAATTAAAAAAATATTTAGAACAGGCTTTAACTTTAGATTTTCAATTTAAAAAACAGGTAGAAAAAAAATTTCGGTTGGATGGAAAAAATTCCATGAGAGTGGCTCAAGTTGTAGAAAATTTAGCTAAATGCCGGTTTTGATCCAGTTAAATTATTATTGTCCATTTTTAAAAAATGGACATTTTTTTAAGAAAAAAACTAATTAATCTTGAATAGAAATAATAGCCATAGTAACATATTTAAATGTCTGTATTTAAAATAATCGCAAATAAAATCAAAAATATATTTTCTGAAAATCCGAGGATTAAATTGTTAAAATTGATGCCTAAGGATTCGATTTGCGCTGAAATAGGAGTTTGGAGGGGAGATTATTCAAAAAAAATATTAGATATTGTTAAGCCTAAAGAATTGCATTTGATCGATCCTTGGCATTTTTTTAGCGATGAAAAATATAAAGATTCAATATATGGAGGAAAAGAGGCAAAATCAGAAAAAGACATGGAGAATATTTATAACGATGTTTTAAAAAGATTTTCACAAAATAAAGAGGTGATAATAAAAAGAAATACGTTTGAATTGATATTAAATGATTATCCGGACGAATATTTTGACTGGGTTTATATTGACGGAGACCATTCTTATGAGGCGGTAAAAAAAGATTTGTATAATTCTGAAAAGAAAGTAAAAAAAGGAGGATTTATTACCGGAGATGATTATAGAGAGGGGGGATGGTGGAAAGGCGGAGTAAAAAGAGCAGTTAATGAATTTATAAAAGAATATCCAGATAAAAGAATAAAAATAGTCGGAGATCAATACGTGATTAAAAATTAATAATAATAAAGTTTAGATAATGAGCAGTTTATTTAAGGTTAATAAAAAAAAAGTTCTTTTTATTCACCTTCCTAGAACAGGAGGCACCAGCATGTGCACAAGTTTAAAATTACCGGTTTTAGGTCATCAACCTATAACCAAATTCAAACCAAAACGTTTTCCGTTATCTCTTTTTTATAAAAAGCCTTTTTCTTTTGCTTTTGTGAGAAATCCATGGGATAGAGTGGTCTCGATTTTTTTTCTTTTAAATGGGAAATGGACCAATAAAAAGAATGAGGCTGATCGGAAAATTTATGTAGAAAAATATAACGGAAATTTTAATGATTTTATTTTAGACTCTTTTAAAGGTGAAAATCCTTCAATATTCAACCAGCAACATTTCAAACCACAATATTTATATGTTTGTGATGAAAAAGGAAATATTGCCGTTGATTTTATTGGCAGGTATGAAAACATTCAAGAAGATTTCGATAAAATATGCTTTAAGATAGGACTGGGAAAAATAGAACTTCTTCGCGAGAATAACAGCACGCATAAAAATTATCGGGAATATTACAACGAAGAAACCAAAGAAATGATAAGAAGAGCTTATAAAAAAGACATTGAATTATTCGGTTACGAGTTTTAATTTTTAGAGAAAAAAATTTTTTCTCTAAAAATTAATTTTAAAGAAGGTTTTTTGATTTTAAAAAGACAATAATTTTTTCAAGACTTTCTTTTATATCCAATACATCCGTTTTTATTTCCAAATCCGGATTTTTAGGAGATTCATAGGGATT
>JAQVXM010000023.1 GCA_028709185.1 Minisyncoccota bacterium
CCGCAACAGAATCAGCGCCACGCATAAAAGAAACCGGACCAGAAGCACGACCACCAGCAGAAAGAAGTTCATATTTGGAACGAAGAGGAGAAAGATTAATACCAGCACCAGAACCACCTTTAAAAATCACGCCTTCATTTTTAACCCAATCAAGAATAGAACCCATATCATCTTTAACAGAAAGAATAAAACAAGCAGAACATTGAGGACGTTCCACTCGACCAACATTAAACCAAACAGGACTATTGAAACTGCCCTTTTGAAAAAGAATCAAATGAGTAAGTTCGCTTTCAAAAATAGTAGCTTCATCAGAATCAGAAAAATATCCGGATGATTCCCCCCAACCACGAATAGTTTTAACAACCCGAGAAATCATTTCTTTAACACTTCGTTCCCGCTCGGGAGAACTAAGTTTGCCACGAAAATATTTAGAAGCGGTAATATTAACAGCGTTTTCCGACCAAAATTCTGGAAATTCCACTCCCCTCTGTTCAAAAGATTTTTTATCCCCGGAACCAACAGAAGCGTCACGCCTCACCCAAGACACCTCTTCAAAAGGATGAATTTCAGATTTTGAAAAAAAGCGTTTAAGGTTTAAAGATTTTTCTAAAACTGATTTTTTTTTATCGGTGACCGGAAGATTTTGAGATGGCATAGTGAGTTTTTTAAATAATTTTAATTAATGCGTATTCCCATTATAAACCAAGAACAAGAAAAAGTGTGTGGAAAACGCTTCGTAGGATTTTTTTGACTTTTTGTCTAAAAATTCGTTAAAATTGAGGAAGCAGAATTAAAAGTTTCAAAATAAAATCACAAAATATAAATCTTTTTAGGCGGTAAAAGATGTTGACCGCTAAATAAAAAAGGAGAAAAAAGATGAAAAACTTTTTAAAACTGGCAATTTTGGGAATTCTTGCTCTTTTTGCCATAGTATTTTCTTCTTCAGCTAGAAATCGCATGTACTATTCGGATTGATATTAAATAAAGAAGGAGATGGTCTAGTGAGAAAAATAATTATTTTAATGATTTTATGGATTGGAACCATTATAATTTCGATCATAGCGATTCTTCTAATGCTTTTAAAATTTGAAGAGTCAGAAAAAAAATAATGCCCGTCCGATAGCGAAGCAAATTCGTATAAGGCGGGTTTTTTTCTAAAAAAATTTTAGTTTAAATTTTTATTCTGAATAAATTTTTAATAATGGTATAATAGATGGCAAAATGATTTCTTTAGACACGCCACTTGAAAAAATTTACGGCATCGGACCAAGATTTATCACCAAGTTTAAAAAACTCGAAATAATGACAGTGAAAGATTTGATTCGTCATTTTCCTTTCCGTTATGAAGATTTTTCCAGAATATCTTCAATAGCCGAACTTAGCTCCGGACAACAAGCAACAATTAAAGCTTATGTAAAAAGAGTAAGCGAGAGAAGAAGTTTTAAAAAGAGAATGGTGATAATTGAAGCAAGACTGGCAGATGAAACAGGAGAAGTAAAAGCGGTTTGGTTTAACCAACCATATGTAAAAAATATTCTGACTATAGGAAAATTTTTTAATTTTTCCGGTAAGGCGGGGACTTTCTCCGGAGAAACCATTCTTTCTAATCCAATGTATGAAGCTGTTGGACAAACAGGACCGAAACACACAGCAAGACTTGTGCCGATATATTCAGAAACAAAAGGAATAACTTCAAAAGGCATTCGATATATAATTAAACCAGTTTTGGAAAATTTAGAAGAAATTGAAGATTTTATTCCAGATGAAATTTTAGATGAAAATAAACTTCCGGATATAAACGAAGCAATAAGAAATATTCACTTTCCTTCTTTAATAGAAGATGCCGACTTAGCCAGAAAAAGATTCGCCTTTGAGGATTTGTTTTTGCTTTCCATTTTAAATTTAGGCAAAAGAGCGGTTCTTTCAAAATTAAAATCAATAACCATAGAAAGCGAACCAAATTTTATAAAGGAAGCGGAAAAAATTTTGCCATTTGAAATGACAGCGAGTCAGAAGAAGTGTTTGGAAGAAATCTTAGACGATATAAAAAAACCAACGCCAATGAATAGACTCCTACAAGGAGACGTGGGCAGTGGCAAAACAGCAGTAGCGGCGCTGGCCGCGTTCGCGGCAGCAAAAAAAGGAACACAAGCAGCTTTTATGGCGCCAACTGAAGTTTTAGCGCGCCAGCATTTTGAAACTATTAAAAAGCTTTTTGCAAAAACAGAAATCACAGTTGGAATTATCACGGGAGCGAATAAAGGGAAAATATTTTTTGGAGAAGGGTTGGAAGCGGAAATATACAAAAAAGAAATAAAAAAAAGAACAGAAGACGGCAAGGTAGGAATTTTAATCGGAACACATTCTCTTATTCAAGAAGATGTTAAGTTTGAAAACTTAGGAATCGTAATAGTGGACGAACAACACCGTTTTGGAGTAGAGCAGAGAGCAAAATTAGCCGGAGAAGAAAAAAAGAAAAAAATACTCCCCCATTTTTTATCAATGAGCGCTACACCAATTCCAAGAACTTTAACCTTAACTATTTTCGGAGATTTAAATCTTTCAACAATTGATGAAATGCCAAAAGACAGAAAAGAAATTAAAACAAGCGTAATACCACCGGAAAAAAGAAAAGAGGCTTATGATTTTATAAAAAAAGAAGTAAAAAACGGCAGACAGATTTTTGTAGTTTGTCCGAGAATAGAAGAAAGCGAGGCGGAAGACGCTAAACAAGAACTTTTTCAAATGGAGACAGCTTCGGTTAAAAAAGAATACGAAAAGCTAACAACACAAGTTTTTCCCGACTTGAGAATAGCAATGCTTCATGGAAAGTTAAAAGCCAAAGAGAAAGAAGAGGTGATGAAAAAATTTAAGGAAGGAGAAACTGATATTTTAGTTTCCACTTCAGTCATAGAAGTAGGGGTGGATGTGCCGAACGCAACCATTATGATGATAGAAGGAGCAGAAAGATTCGGACTTGCGCAAATTTATCAATTCAGAGGAAGAGTCGGCAGAGGAAAATATCAGTCATATTGTTTTTTATTCACCGAATCCACAACAGAAAAAACAAACGAGAGATTAAAAGCAATATTAAAAGCAAAGAACGGATTTGAACTCGCAGAGAAAGATTTAGAAATACGCGGACCGGGACAATTTTTAGGAAAGAAACAAACAGGGATGCCGGATACAGCAATGAAATCGTTACAAAATATTTCCATAATAAAAGAAGCGAGAAAAGCGGCAGAAAAAATATTAAAGCAAGATATAACATTAAATTCTTTTCCGAGGTTAAGAGAAAAAATAAAATCTTTTAAAAAGGAAATCCATCAGGAATAAATAAAGAAAAAGGCCATCAGATGATGGCCTTGTTTGTAGTTTATAGTCTAATAAATTTTAAAAACTTTTTGAAAGGCAGTTAAACGCCTGTTGAATAATTTAGTACGTTTAATTAGTGTGCCTTTGTAAAAAGTTTTTTATTTTTTTAGACTGATTTCAATGTCCTGATTTAAGTATATAAGACAGAAATAAAGAGAGCAAGAGAGAGATTGTGGAAAACTTTTAATCGTATTACAAAAACATTTTATTTGCGAAATTTAGGAGTAACCCAAAAACCAAGACGCCATTTCCCGCCGAGAGCCAAACGAGTTTGAGCTTCAATAGCCGGGAAAGAGCCGAAAATAATCAAAGTAAACGGCATTAGAGCCCACTGCAAAAGGTAGAGAAGATAATGCCACCATCTAAACCATTTAGGTGGCAACGGAAGAAGAAGAATAGAAATAATAGCAGAAGAAACAATACCAATAGAAGCAAGACTCATAATAAAACGAGTGATTTCCGGAAGATTATAAGAAAGAAGAGAATAGTTGAAATTTTCACCACCAAGATAAATTGGAAGCCAGCCTAAAGCAAAAATCAGAAGAGAGTTAGTCGCCCAAGAGTGGTAGCCTTCCAAAGTATTAAAAGTCCAATAAATTTTTTTTCCTAAAGGCATTTTTTTATTTTTAAAAAATCCCCGCAAAAGGTAAGGAACATTTTCCGATCCCCAAGCCCAGCGTCGTTGTTGTTTATAAAGATTTTTCATAGAACCCCAAAAAGTAGGAGCAACATTAGCGTCCATACAAACCGGATAATTAAGCGGGACAACGTGCCAGTCGCCAGAATTACCAATCAAGCATTGCCAAAAAATGCGTGAATCTTCCGAAACCAAATCTTTTTCCCAAAAACCAATATCGACAAGAGCTTTAAAAGGCATTGAGTGTGAAGAAAAAGTCGTAAGCCGTTCCGGACGAGCCTGCTGCATCATTTGCCAAAAAGTAGTAGAAAAGGAAACAACCCGAGCAAGAGAAGGGGCTTGAAAAATATTATTAGTAAAAAGAGGGATCGGTTGGAAGCTGGATTTTTCCGGATGTTCCGTTATTAGAAAATTATAAGAAAGAATTCCAAAATATTCCGGAAGAACTTGCGTGTCAACATCAAAAACCGAAACTAAGATATTTTCGTAAGGAATATTTTTTTTATCAATAACAAGCTCTTTAACTTTTTGAGCCATCCAAGTTTCGTTCGATCCTTTACCAGGAATTTCACCGGGAAGATTAGAAGGGTGAACAGTAATTAAAAATTCTAAAAAATAATCATGAAATTCATTTTTTATTTTTTCAGCAATAAAAACAGCTTCTTTCCCCGCCCGTTCTTCCGCACCAAGAACAAGAATAAATTTTTGCGAAGGATAATTAGATCCCAAAACACTTTTAAAACTTTCTCTAATAACTTCGTAAGGTTCGTTATAAAAAGGAAAAAGAATAAGATGATAAAGTTCTTCCCAATTTTTTTCACTTTTTCCATTTTTAGAAATATTTTTTATTCTTGAAAGCCAATCGATTTTAAGATTCTTTTTCATTTCACGAAAAGTGTGGCGTAAATGAAAAGAAAGAAAAATTGTTTTTAGAAGCCAGTAAATATCAAAAAGAATGATAAAAACAGCCACAAAGACCGGGAAAAAATAAGAAAGAAAAAACATGCCGATTATTGTTCCCCAAGCAAGAAGGGCGGGAATAATTTCAAAAAATCTAGACACGAATAGGATTAAAACAGTCCAAACATACTTTCGTCAAGAGAAAGGATGCCGGCGTTTTTAGTAAAGAAAAAGAGAGCAATAGAAAAAAGAAGAAAATCTAATAAAAATTCATCTTTAGAATATTTCTTTTTAACAAGCTTGAAAGCAAGAAGTATAAATAATTCAAGGGTGATAAAAAAAGAAGCGAAATTAAAAAGAAAACCAAAGAAAATAAGAAAACCAGAAACAAGGTCGACAAGACCGATATACCCAGTCTTAGAAAACTTCCTTAAACCTTTTTCAAAAATAAAAGCTCCAAAAGAAAGGCGGAGAATAAAAAAGGTGAAATCGCTTAAAATAAGAAGTATGGGGAAAATATTCATAACAGTTGATTAGTTTAAGTTTTTTTATTATGATAGCATAAGATTTTTCAAAATCAAAAGGCCCTATCGTCTAGTGGTCAGGACGCCAGGTTTTCATCCTGGTAACCGGGGTTCGACTCCCCGTAGGGTCACAAATGAAAAAACGCCGAAAGGCGTTTTTTTGCATATTTTAGCTTAACTTGATTTTAACTCGTTTTGATTTGTCGCGATTCAACTTTGGAAGTTTAATGGTAAGGATGCCATCTTTTAGTTCAGCTTCCGATTTGTCGGGATTTATTTCTTCCGGAAGGATAATTGAACGAGAAAATTTTCCCCAGTAACATTCCTGATAGAAAAAATTATCTTCTTTTATTTTTTCTTTTCTTTCTCTTTTGCCCTTTATAGAAACCGATTCACTCGTGATATCAATATTCAAGTCTTCAGGAGAAACACCAGCAACAGTGGATTGAATAATTATTTCTTCCGGATTCTGAAAGACATCAATAGTTAGTTGACCTTCAGCTTCACCAAAAAACGGATCAGAATCAAGAAATTCATCATCCTTGTCTTTTTCTTCATTATCTTCATCATCATTTATTTCTTCTTTTTCCATTTTTATTTTTTTGGTTTTCGGTTTAGAAAGAGAAATCTTTTCAGATTTAGCAATGGTCGCTATTGGAAGATTTTCCGGAGAAGAAATTTCCGTATCAACATTTTCAACATTTAAAATTTTTTCTTTTTCTTCCAATGACTCAGGAAAAGCGGAATTATTTTTTCCGCCGATTAAGTTTTCGAAATATTCTTTTGAGTTTTTATCCATAAAAAATTAAAAGTTTATAAAATTAAGCGGAGACGGATTTTAGTTTTTCGAAATCATTTAAAACGAATAAGCCGACGAGCAAGAGAAAAATAGTTGGCGTAACAACCGCTCCTGCATTAATTATAAGATAATTAAAAAAGGCGTGCAACAAGGAAGCAAGAAGAATTCCTTCAGAAACAAAGAGAAATTTTTCTTTTACTCTTATTCCCTGCGCAAAATAATAACCAATAAAAGCAGAGCATAAGCTATGAAGAAGAGTGGCACCAATAAAGCGCAGAGTAATAGTGTGAAAAACAGCGCCAATTTGAAGATAATTATTCCATTCGTTAACGGCAGCGCCGATATTTTCTATAGCAGCAAATCCCAAAGCAGCCGCAATCATATAAATCATAGCGTCAACCGGTTCATCAAAATAACGGCTTTTAGCAATAAACCAAAAAACAAAAGAAAATTTAATAACCTCCTCAATAAAAGAAAAACTTAAAAAAGAAAGAGAGGAGGATTCAGAAATTCCGTAAAATTTAAGGATATTACTAAGCTCTACTTCAAAGAAAAAAGCAAAGAAGGTAGCGGCGGCGCCGATAAGAAAAGCAAAAAAAATCATTTTTTTTGGCTCGGGACGTTTTGCATCTTCCCGAAGATAAAAAAGAAGCCAGGCAAAGCTTGGCAAAAGTCCGAGGAAAACAGCTAAATAAAGCATATTAAGCATTATATAAAATAAACCGTTTAATTTCTAATTTTACAAAAACCGGAAAAAGTTTTTACCTTTTTAAATTGGAGGTTATAAATCTGCTTGGAAATTTAAGAAAAGATTTAAAATCTTTCAGGGGATATTCAATATTAATCCCTTCGATAAAAAATTTTCCTTTATTGATAACCAGTTCGAAGTCAGAGCGACTGTTTCTTCCTGTAGAAAAAATTCTTAAACTCTCCCCTTTCATACGATCCATAAACCTTTCGGCAGAAATTGATTTTGAGTCTCTAAAAATTATTCGGAAAAACTCTAAAGCTTTTTTATCTTTATCGTTTTCTAAAAGTTCTATAACAGCTGATGATTGCTCGGGAGTGAAGTCTTCGCTTAAAGCAAAATAAATATGTTTATCAATCGTTTCCAAAGGCAATTCGGAGAGCTTGGAAACTTCAATCATTCTTTTAGCTTCTTTAACATTATCAAGATCAAGATTAGATAGAGAAATCAAAGTTTCGTTTATTTTTTCAGGATTTTCTTTTTCCAAGCCAAGTTCTTTTATAAATTCGTTTTCATCGGCTATTTGAAATCCGCTTTGTTTAAGTTTTTCCATGGCTTCAGCGGAATTGGAAGGTGGCACAAACTTTTCTGTTTTTTCCTCAATTTGCTCCAAAGGCGCTTCTCCGTACTTTCCTCCAATTTCCGCTTGCTTCTCAATATTTTCAGAAGACAGGTTATCCGGCGAAAATTCCTGATTTTCGACAACCGGAAGATTAAGATTATCAGGAGCCGGAATTTCTTTCACATGAGAAGAAGATTCTTCCCAAATTTCCTTACTCTCGCTGGTTTCTTCCAAGGGAGAAAAAGTTTTTTGAAGAGGAGCACCAGTTCCAACAATATTTTCAATCGCTTCTTTGGAAAGATTTTCAGTTAAGATTTCTTTCGGAAAAGCATCATGGAAAGCTTCGTCCCATTTAATACTTTCAATCATTTCTTTAGATAAACGGCGAAAATTGGGATTTTCAGGCAGGCCATATTTTTCCGGATTAGAAAGAACGATATCTTTCAAGCGGTCGATATTATAAATTTTGAGAGCTTCTTTTGATTTTTCATCATCACCAAGATTTTCAAAAAGTTCTTTAAATCTGCCTTGGAGTTGCAGTTCAGCTTCTTTCCAAACGCTTTTCCCGCCTTGATAATCAAGATGTTCGGCAGGTTTAAAAATATCGGGGGTTTCAATAGGCAAGGTTTGTTTCGCCATCTGAAGTTCTTCAGCTACACCAGTAATGCCGTCGGATTCCTTAGAAAGATTGCGTTGAATTTCAGAAACAGCCGATTCATGAGGAATTTGTTCAGTTGTTTCAGATAATTTCTGAACAGGTTCAAAGTCTTCGGGTTCAACATTGGACTGAATAAGTTTTTCAGAAGGAACGGGGGAATAATTATCAGAGGAAACGGGAGTTTCTTTCATAAAAAAGTCAGCAATTTTACCCCAAATGCTTTTAGCTCCTTCTTCGCCTTTTTCTTTAACAAACTCAAAAGCATTTTCAAAATGGTCAGAGTTTTTCCAAACACTCTCAATGAGCGTTTCTAAAGTGAGAGCCGAGGTTAAAGTTTTAGCTCCTTTTGAAACAAGCCCGCTATAATAAGAAAGATGGTCAACCATTCCAAAATCGCTAACCATAGAATCAAGTTCTTTCAAAAATTCAGCGTTTTTCTTTAAAAGCTTTTCTTTTTCCAATTCTTTCTGTTTTTCTTCCAATTTTTTATCATTTTCAATCTGATTAAATTTGTCATTAAGTTTAAAAACGGTCCGCCTAATTCTGATGTCGGCAAGAGACGTATAATAAGCGGGAATGTTTTGTCTGTTTACTCTTTCCACGAGATCGCCCAAAAGATTTTTTTCGTAAGCTTCTTTAAAATCTTCAGCGGAGGCTTCTTTTTTTCCTTTTTCTTTTGCTAATTTTTCTGCTTCTTCATTAAGTTTAAAGGCTTCTTCTTCCGCGCGTTTCAAATCATCATCAACACGAACTTTTTTGATAACTTCTTTATTTTTTAGGCGAGCGCTTTTTTCAACTTCCGCCAAAAATCCCGTAGCCATTGCCCCCATCAGCGCTATTCTAATAGGATTCGAAAGACCATAACCATTCAAAACTCTTCCCCAACGCAAAACAGCGGAAGGAACGGATGTCCATCCAGATGTTTTTTCCATTAT
>JAQVXM010000024.1 GCA_028709185.1 Minisyncoccota bacterium
ATAGCTATCGTGTCTTCAAAATGAGCCGCCAGCGAGCCGTCGAAAGTTTGGTAACTATCATCTTCAAGCTGAAAAATATTTTCAGAACCCAAAGAAAACATCGGTTCAATGGCGATAGTAAGTCCCGAAAAAAGTTTCATCCCCTGTCCTGACTGTCCGTAATTATAAATTGTCGGCTCTTCATGTAAATGTTTACCGACTCCATGCCCGGTTAACATTTTTATAACAAACACTTTATTTTTTTTAGCAATCTGTTCAACAGCATAACCGATATCGCCAACAGTTTTTCCAGGAAAAGCAGATTTTACAGCGGAAGCAAGAGCTTCTTTCGTGGCTTTTAAAAGATGTCCGGCTTCAGAAGAAATTTTTCCAACCGGAAAAGTGCGAGCGGCATCAGTAATAAATCCTTTAAATTTAACCCCAAGATCAATAGATACAATATCACCTTCTTTCAAAACATAATCACTTGGAGTGCCATGAACAACAATTTCATTTACTGAAGAACAAAGAGAAGCGGGGTAAGGAGTTTTAGCTCCAGCCGGACGATAATTTAAAAAAGCCGGTTCAGCGCCGGAGTTTTTTATAAAATTAAAAGCGAGCTTATCTAAATCTTTCAAAATAGCTTCGGGTTTTATTTTTTCAGAAACAGCATCAAGAGCACCGGCAAGAATTTTTCCGCCTTCTGCCATTAGTTTTATTTTTTCTCTATCTTTTTCCGTCATTTAATATGCTTCAAGATACTCTCATGCACTTTATAAGGCAAGGGACGGCCATCGATTTTAAAAATTTTATAACCGTTTTTCCTTAAAGCATTTTCTATCGGTTTTGTACGATTCATATATTCAACCAAGCGTTTTTTAATAACTCCAGGATTATCAAGTGTTCTTTTTTTTAAGGGACTGCCAGTGAACGGACAAGAAGTCAATTTCACTTTAGAACCCATAATCGGCAATCCAGTTAAAGGACTTATCAGACGCGAACTATTTCTTTTTAAAGAATCAGAAGCTTTAACATCAAGAGAAAAAACAAAAATATTTTTTCTATTAAAATTTTTTTCCAAGAAAGGAACTAAACCTTCAATACCGTCTCCGCCATAAGTTTCAAAAAGAGTCCGAGGAGAACCGCTAAAAACAACACCAAAACCAGCTTTAAAAATCTGTTCGGTGCGTTTCTTAACGATAGAAAGAGCCCAAGAAGGGTCAACTAAAAATCCCGTATCAAAAAGTTTTTTTTGTTCTTGAATTTTTTTATTTTTTTTATTTTCCGGATCATTAAAAACGCTCTCAAGATAAGAACCGGTATCAAAATGAATAATACCCAGACGATTTGCAAGAAGGTTGGCTTGCGTACCTTTACCGGAACCGGGCGGTCCATAAATAATAATTGCTTTTTGCTTCATAAAGAAATTATACAATTTTCATTTTTTTAATTCCAACCGCTAATTTTAAATTTGACAAAAAAATAATTCTACAATAAAGTAAAAAAGATTTTTAACGCATATCAACAGGAGGATAAAAATGATTTTTTACACAGTTCTTTTCGAAAGCAACAACAGCGCAAAAGAGGTTCATAAAAAATTTGAGGAATGGCTAAAGGAAGAAAGTTTTTCTGAAATTATTTCTCATTGCCTTAGTTCAACACAAACATTAGTCGGCGGACATAGTTATTATATTTCTGTTGTTTATAAAAAAAAGAAATAAGAGTTTTATTTGCAGTAATTTAAAACGGAGCAAAAGCTCCGTTTTTTTTATAAATGAAAAGAATAATGAAAAACTCAATATTGAGAGTTGAATTAAGTTATTCGTATTGACGAATGGCTAACTGAGATTCAACCTGACGCATTATTTCAAGAGCGACAGAAACAACAATAAGAAGAGAGGTTCCGCCTAATCGGAACATAGAAATGCCGGTTAAGCCTTGGACGATATTCGGAAGAACAGCAATAAGACCCAAAAAAACAGCGCCGAAAAGAGTGGTACGGCCGGTGATTTTAGCAAGATAAGAACTAGTCTGTTCGCCAGGTCGAAGTCCGGGGATAAATCCTCCGCTTTTTTGAAGATTTTTGGAAATTTCCGACGGATCAAAAGTGACGGCTGTATAGAAATAAGTGAAAAGAACAACCATTATAAAATAAGAAATACCATAAATCCAACCGTTGTTAAAAAGATAAAGAACCCACTCATTCATTTTTATAGAAAGATCAGAAGAAAAAAGAGAAACAGCCTGAGCAATAAATTGTGGAAAAAGCAGAACAGAAACGGCAAAAATAATCGGAATAACTCCCGCCTGATTAACTTTTAAAGGCAAATAACTTGAAACACCTCCATAAAGTTTATTACCGCGGACACGACGGGCATAAGAAATAGGTATTTTTCTTTCTCCTTCATTAATAAAAACAACACCGGCAATAACTACAACGCTAATAGCGGCAAAAAGAAAATAGCTTTGCAACATAGAAGCATCGAAAGAAAAGGCAGCTAGGCGAAGATTAGCAGGAAGACCGGCAATAATACCAGAAAAAATAAGCAAAGAAATTCCATTACCAAGATGGTACTCGCTAATAAGTTCTCCAAGCCACATTAAGATAACCGAGCCGGCAGTGATAATTATCATATCGGTAAAAATATTCCAACCGCTCAAATCAGTAAAAACACCGCGCGAATTTAAAAAATTAAGAAATCCGTAGGATTGCACAAGAGCCAGCGGAATAGTAATAAGACGAGAAACACGATTGAATTTTGCTCGTCCCATTTCTCCTTCCTCATAATACATTTTTTTAAGATTAGGGAAGACAATAGTCAAAAGCTGCATAATAATAGTGGCTGTAATATAAGGACCAACGCCAAGCATGGCGATAGAAAGATTGGAGAGTCCCCCGCCGGAAAAAATATCGAGAAAACCAAGAAGCTGGTTAGACGAAAAAAGATTTTTTAAGCGTTCAAAATCAACGTTCGGAACCGGAATAGAAGCGAGAAGACGAGACACAGCCAAAAGCCCGATGATTGAAAAAACTTTATATCGCAGATCTTTTATTTTAAAAATGTTCAAAGGATTGATCATGAGAAAATATCTAAATTAAGAATATTTAATTATTTTTTTTCAGAAGTCATTATTTTTCCTCCAGCTTTTTCTATTTTAATTTGCGCTGATTTAGAAACAGAAATATCTCTGATTTCAACTTTTGATTTTATTTCACCTTTACCAAGTATTTTAATCTCGCCGCGAAAGCCTTTATTCAAAAATTTTTTCTTTTTTAAAAATTCCGGATTTATTTTTGTTTCTTTGAATTTATCCAAATCTCCAACATTTAAAACTAAAAGTTCTCGGGAAGTATTTCTGTTTTTATATCCGCGGAATTTAGGCAAGCGTTGGATGAGTTCTCTTTCAGCCGGAATGATACGGTGTCCGGCTCTCGCTTTTTGTCCTTTTTGACCACGTCCAGAATAAGTGCCGCGTTTACCGCCGCGTCCAAGACGTTTTTTTGCTGTTTTCTTTTTTATTTGTATTTCGTTTATAAGCATTATTTTCCTATATGTTTTGACTTAATTTTTTTCAAAGCTTCTATAGTTGCCATAGCATTAGTTAATTTATTAGCGGTGCGTCCAAGACATTTAGCGGTTATATCTTTAATACCTAACATAGAAAGAACTGTTCTGACAGAGCTGCCGGCTTTTAAACCATGACCTTCCACCGCTGGTCGAAGCAAGACTCTAGCCGCGCTATATTTAGCTTCAACTTCGTGATTAATAGTGCGTCCATTTAAAGGAATTAAAACAAAGTTCTTTTTTGCTTTGGTTTTGGCTTTATTTACCGCATCCTGAACATCGGAACCTTTTCCAATACCAATTCCAACTTTACCGTTTTCATTACCTAAAACAACCGTAGCGCGAAAACGGAATCTTTTTCCTCCAGCAACAACACGCGCAACACGCCGTAAATCAATTACTTTTTCTTTGTAATCATTATCCTTCTTTTTTAATACTTTTCTATTTTTATTGGGAAACATAATAATAAGTAACTTTAAAATTCTAATCCGGCTTCGCGAGCTCCTTCAGCTAAAGATTTTACCCGACCATGATAAGCATAGCGACCTCTATCAAAAACAACTTTCTTTATCCCCGCCTCTTTAGCTTTATTTCCAATAGTTATTCCAACCTTTTTAGCTTCCTCGGTCTTATTTTTTTTATCTTTTTTTACAAGAGAAGAAGAAGCAAAAGCTAAAGTTTTTCCGCTTTCATCATTAATAATCTGAGCATAAATATATTTATTGCTTTTAAAAACACTTAAACGAGGCCAACCTCCTTGTTTTATTGAGCTTCTCACTTTAACGGCTCTTTTTATCCTTTTTTTTATTATTTTCTTTTTTGATTTCATAATTCAATCTAAAGTTAACCGCTGACGACTTTCTTTCCCGATTTTCTTAAAATAATTTCTTCGACATATTTTATGCCTTTACCTTTATACGGTTCCGGTTTTTTAATAGCTCTAATATTAGCAGCAGTTTTACCAACCAGATCTTTATCAAATCCAGAAATTTTGATTAAATTTTTTTCCAAGGAAATTTCTATTCCTTCCGGAATGGGAAATTTAACCGGATGAGAAAAGCCAACAGTTAAAATAAGATTTTTTCCTTCCAAAGCGGCGCGATAACCAACACCGTTGATTTCTAATTCTTTCTTGAAACCAACAGAAACACCAAGAACGGCTCCGTTTATTAAACTTCTTAAAGTTCCCCAGTTAGCTCGGCCCTGTTTGATGTTTTTTAAAAGAGAAATTTCAATGAGATTATCTTTAATAGTAACATCAGTATAAGGAATAATTTTTATTTTCACTTCTCCTTTTGGTCCTTTTATTAAAACAAAACCATCCGTTTTTTGAGCGGAAATTTCATTTTTAAATTCTATTGGTTTTTTGCCGATTTTACTCATGTTATTTACCAAATTTCAAAAAGATATTCGCCACCAAGTTTTTCTTTTCTGGCTTTAAACGAATTCATGATACCTTTCGGAGTGGAAATTATTCCAGCTCCATAACCCTGTTTAACCGGACGCAAATCTTTGTAGCTTAAATAAACTTTTTTAGAAGGTTTGCTAAAAAATTTAAGACCGTTAATTATCGGTTGTCCATTTTCATATAAAAGATTAACATCTATTATTTTTTTAACTCCCTTTCCTTTTTTAGAAATAGCACCGATTATTTTTCTTTCAGATAAAACTCCCAAAATATTAAAAACAAACTCCGAATAAGGGATTTTAATTTTTTCCTTTCCAATAGCCTGAGCATTTTTAATTCTAATTAATGAATCTTGATACATAAACTTTTAACTTACCAGCTTGATTTTTTAATTCCCGGAATTTGTCCGTGACTAGCCATTTCTCTAAAACAAATGCGACAAAGACCAAAATCTTTCATATATCCCCTTTTACGGCCACAACGAAAACATCTCAAAACCAGACGTGAGGAAAATTTTGGTTTCTTTTTTGCACGAGCAATTACTGATTTTTTAGCCATTTTTTATGGGGAATTTTATTTCTTTTAAAAATTCTTCCGACTTTTGACGATTGCGGAATTTCGGAACAACAGAAACTTCCAAACCAAAAGAAATTTTAGATTCTTCCGGAATTATTTCAGGAAAGATTGATTTATCACGAATTCCTATATTTAAAATACCACTCTTATCTATAGAACTTGGTTTTAAACCTCTGAAGTCTTTAATACGAGGTAGAACTATATTAATCAATCTATCTAAAAAATCAACAGCGCGCTTTTTTCTTAAGGTTACTTTAAGACCAATAATCTGACCGATTCTAAGTTTAAAACCAGAGATCGCAGATTTCGATTTAATAATTTCAGCTTTCTGTCCGGTAATAAGACCAAGTTCTTTTATAAGTTCAGGAATAACTCTTGATTCAAAATCATTGGCCTGACTCATTTTGCCTACTCCGACATTAACAACAACTTTTTCTATTTTATCTTTATATTTTTTATCCATAAAATTATTCAATTCGAGCCTGGCATTTTTTGCAGATACGAATTTTTTTATTTTTATTATTCCTATTTTCTAAAACATAACCAATTCTTGAAGCTTTTTTACAATTTGGACAAAGGAAAGCAAGGTTAGAAATATCAACTGCTCTTGGAATAGAAATTATTTCTCCTTTTTCTCCCTGACGTTTAGGGCGCTTATTTTTTTTAAGTAAATTCAAACCTTCAACAACCGCTCTATGAGAAGAAGAATCAACTTTAATGATTTTTCCTGTTTTGCCGCGGTCTTTGCCAGTCAGCATTTTTACAATATCTCCTTTTTTTATCTTCATAATAGTTTTAAACGATTTCTTCAGCTAAGTTGGCAATTTTATCATAACCTCTTTGTTTTATTTCTTTTGGAATTGGTCCAAAAACGCGAGTAGCTACCGGTTCCTTTTTAGCATCAATAATAACAACAGCATTTTCATCAAATCTAATATATGAACCGTCTTCTCTTTTTGTTTCTTTCTTTTGTCTTACAACAACCGCTTTTACTTTATCTTTCTTTTTAATATTTTTTCTCGGTTCAGCAACTTTAACGGAAGCAATAATAATATCACCAATACGCGCATAATGACGACGAGTGCCTCCCAAAATACGAAAACACTGCACGAGTTTTGCGCCTGAATTATCCGCCACTTTAAGCATTGATCTTTCTTGAATCATGTTATTTTACTTCTTTTTTTCAATAATTGTCCATTTTTTTTCTCTGGAAATAGGACGACTTTCTTCAAGCAGAACAAAATCTCCTGTTTTATATTCATTCTTTTCGTCATGAGCTTTCAATTTAGAAGAAACACGAAAATATTTTTTATATTTAGGATGTTTTTTTAAACGCTCAATCAAAACAACTCTGGTTTTATCCATTTTGTCAGAAATTATTTTTCCCGATAATTTTCTTCTCATGTTTTTTTAAATTTATTTTTCTTTCTTTTTAAGGATGGTTAAAATTCTAGCTATTTCTTTCTTAATATTCTTTATTTCTTTAACATTCTTAATCTTTCCGGCAACTAAGTCAAATTTTAGAGAGCGCAAGCTTTCTTTTTTATCAGAAACAGACTTCAAGAGATCCGCTTCCGATTTATTCAATATTTCTTCTAAAAATTTTTTTCTTTTCATATTAATCTTTAATAACCACTTTAGTTTTAAAAGGAAGCTTATGTCCGGCTAAGCGAAAAGCAGCGCGAGCTTTTTCTTCAGAAACACCATCGATTTCAAAAAGAATTCTTCCATTTCTGACCGGGAAAACATATTTATCCACGGGTCCCTTTCCGCCTCCCATAGTGACTTCCGGAGGTCTTTTAGTGACCGGTTTATCAGGAAAAACTCTAATCCATATTTTACCTTCTCTTTTTAAATTATTAGTGATGGCGCGGCGAGCAGCTTCAATTTGAGCCGAAGTAAGCCATTTTGATTCGAGAGCTTGAATACCAAATTTTCCAAAAGCAACGTAATTACCCCTGGTTTCAACCGTTCTTTTCTTAGAACGTCCTTTTTGCCATTTTCTGTGTTTTACTTTTTTAGGAATAAGCATGATAAAAAATTAAAATTACTTTTTGGATTTATTTTCAATTATTGTTTTTTCGGTAAAAATTTCTCCTTTATTTATCCAAACTTTTACACCAATTGTTCCAAAAGTCGTAAAAGCGGTGGCATCTCCATAATCAATATCAGCTCTTAATGTTTGAAGAGGTATTGTGCCTTTTGACAACCATTCAGTACGGGCGATTTCGGCTCCGTCTAAACGTCCGGAAACTTTTATTTTTACTCCCTTAACATCTCTGTTTTGCTCTGCTAATTCAATATATTTTTTTAGAGTTCTTCTAAATTTAAATCTTTTTTCTAAATCCCAAGCTATTTGTTGAGCCATTAAAACAGCGGAGATTTCAGTTCTTTTTAACTCTTCAATGTTGAGGTTAATAGGAAAATTTTTCTTATTATCTTTAGTCGTTCTTTTTAATGCTTTAACTATGGCTTTATTCAAGTCTTCTATCCCTTGGCCGCCGCGACCAATAATAAGACCGGGACGAGCCGCGCGAATATGAACTTTACATTCATTACCAGTTCTTTCTATTTCTATAGAAACAATACCACCAGCGCTTATTTTTTTATTAATAACGTGTCTAATAATTTCATCCTGTTCAAGAAAATTTTTATATCCTTCCTTAAAAAACCACTTTGATTTCCAAGGTTTCATAATTCCTAAACGAAATGAATCAGGTCTAATTTTGTGTCCCATAGTGATAATTTAAAATTTGGTTAAACAGATTTACGACGAAACATTTGTTTGAAAAATCCTTTTTCTTTTGCCACTTCCTTTCTTCCCGGTTTTTCGACCTCTTTTTCGGCAATCTTTTTAGAAGATTCTCTTTTTAACTCCGGTTTTTTTCCTGATTTTTCTTCTTTTTTCTCTTTCTTTTTTCTTATAATATTAAACTTTGCTTTAAAATTTTTATCTTTAATTTCGTCAATAACAAGAGAAATATGGCTAGATTTTTTTTGAATTGAAGAAGCGGAACCACGGGCGCGCGGAAGAAATCTTTTAAGTTTAGGACCTTCATTGACAATAATTTTTTTTATAAAAAGAGAGTCTGAATTTATATTTTTGTTTTTTTCTTTTATAGAAGAAACAGCGGAACGAATAAGTTTTAATAAAGGAAGAGCGGAGCGTTTAGAAATTAAAATAAGCTCGGCTTCCGCAGAATTAACCGGCATGCCTTTAATTAAATTAGGAATCAAACGGACTTTTCTCGGAGCCATTCTCAAATAATTAAGTTGTACTTTTTGTTCTGTCATATCTTATTTTTATTTAGAAGTAGCGGAAGAAGTTGGTTTGGCAGCCGAACCTTTTTCAATA
>JAQVXM010000025.1 GCA_028709185.1 Minisyncoccota bacterium
CGGAACTATTTCAAGAAGAAGAGCTCCGGCTTTTTCCATATTAAATTCCGTCGCCTTTAATTTCCTTTCCGCCTCTTGTTTCTTTAAGCGAAATTCTCTAAGTCCAAGCATTTCCTCTACCATCTCTCTTCGTAAAGAAGGTGATGCCTTTATGAATAAATCGCTATTTCCCTGTCCGATAATTATAAGTCCCTTAGTTCCCATGCGCGATTTGGAAAGAAGTTCTACTAAATCTTTCAGTCGCACCTCTGATTTATTTAAAAAATAATTTGAATTTCCGTCTCTTTCCACCTGTCTTTTTATCTCCACCTCCTCAAAATCAACTGGAAAAAATTTTGACGAATTATCAAAAAAAATAGCCGCCGTTGCCATTCCCGCCTTTGCCTTTCCGGAAGTTCCCGCAAAAATTAAATCTTCTACCTTTCCGCCTCTTAAATTTTTTGCATCTCTTTCTCCTAAAAGCCATCTAATCGCATCTATCACGTTTGATTTTCCACTTCCATTCGGCCCCACAATCGCCGTTACTCCTCTTGGAAAATCCAAAACCGTCTTTCCGGCAAAAGACTTAAATCCGTTCAATTCTAATCTCCTCAAAAACATACCAATAATTATATTGGCATTTTTAAAAAAATCCAAAAAAACTCTGATTTAATCTTTAAAAGATTTTAACTTGAAATTTTAATTTCTTTTAAAGCTCGTTCTGCCGCTTCTGTTTCCGCTTCCTGCTTTGATGGTCCCACTCCTTCCGCCAGCTTCTTTTTTCCGGCAAAAACCGCCACTTTAAAAACTTTGTTATGATCCGGTCCCGCCTCGCTCATCACTTCATAAATCGGCGTTATTTTATTTTTTTCCTGAATAATTTCCTGAAGCTCGCTCTTTGAATCTTTATAAAGTTTCTTTTCCATTACTTCCGATAAATGCGGCATAATAAATCTTTCCACAAAAGAAAAAGCTTCTTCTATTCCGCTATCGATATAAATCGCGCCAATTAAGGCTTCCATTGAATTTGCCAGTATCGCTTCTCTCGCCCGATCGCTATTTTTCGACTCTCCCCGCGATAAATGTAAAAAAGGTTTTATTCCGATTTCTTCCGCCACAAAAAAAAGCATTGTCCGGTTGACTAGTGCTGCTCGAATTGCCGTTAATTCTCCTTCCGGATTATTTGGATATTTTTTATAAAGCACTCTCGTCACCCCAAGCTCCAAAACCGCATCGCCTAAAAACTCCAATCGCTCATTATGAGTCGTTTTCCATTTTGGATTGTCATGCAAAAAAGAGCGGTGTGTTAACGCTTCTTCTAAAATATTTCCATTTTTAAAACTATATCCGATTTTTTTCTCAAAATCTTCCCTTTTCGTTTCTGCTTTTGCCATTTTTAATTTTTTATTTTTCTTTTTCTTTTTCTATATCTTCCTTCTTCTTTTGCGCTCCTTCTGGGTCTATCTCTTTAAAAACCGTTCCAAGTACTCCGTTTATAAACTTTCCCGAATTAGGACCGCCATAATTTTTTGCCATCTCCACCGCTTCGTTTATTGCCACCTTATGTGGAACCTCGTCTCTGTCGGCAAAAATAAGTTCATACAATCCGATTCTAAGGGCGTTTCTATCTACAACCGGAATTCGAATAAGAGGCCATTCCGGAGCCGCCTTCTCGATTATCTTATCTATTTTATCCATATTATCCACTACCCCTTTAACTATTTTCCATGCAAACTCAGGTTCATCCACTCCGGGAGCATATTCTTTTAAATTACGTTCCAAAATTGAGATAAGATTTTTTTTCTTGTCGTAAAAATCCCACTCATAGAGAGTTTGTAGCACTACTGATCTTAATAAGTGCCTGGTAGCCATTTCAAAAAACTAGTTTTATTTTTTACCGCATTGCTTACACGCTCTATGTGTAGCCGTTTTCGGCCCTCCGCAATTCTTGCAAACCAAAAGCTTTCTCTTTTTTAAAGCTAAATGAGAACGCCTTCGACCCACTTTTCCTTTGGAATGATGTTTTACTGGTACTCCTGCCATAGTGTTTGAATTATATCAACTAATTCCCTTTTTAGTCAATTGCCCCTTCTTTTTTAAGCCAGAAACTTGCAAAAACTCCTTCTATGAGCCAAAGAGAGTCCGCATAATTTTATTTTCTCTTTATGCAGTTTTGTTCCATAACCAACATGTCTATTAAAACCATATTCCGGAAATTTTTTGTGAATCTTTTGCATATATCTATCCCTGACAACTTTAGCTGCGATAGAAGCTAACATCACTTCTTTAAATTTTTCATCTGCTTTAATCAAAGTTTTTTTATCTATTTTTTTAAAAGTTTTCGCTTGAAATTCTTTATTTTTTATAAAAAGACCTCCGTCTAAAATAATACTCTTTACATTTTTTTCTCCTATCCTTCTTACTAATTCAAAAACCGACCTCCATGCCGCCAAATTCGCCGCTTGAGTTACATTAATTCTGTCCACCCCTTTCGGGTTTACTCTTGCTGTTTTAAAAAAAATTTTAGGTTCTCTTTTTATAAAATCAAACCATTTCTCTCTTTGCTTCTCTGAAAGTTTTTTTGAATCTTTTAAAATTCTAAAACATTCTTTTTTATTCGAATCAAGTATTGCTACCGCTCCAACCACAACTGGTCCGGCCAATGCTCCTCTTCCTACTTCATCAATACCGATTATAAATTTTCCTTTCATAAAACAATTTTATCTTTTTTATGAAAAACAAAAAACCCTTTGATTTTTCATCAAAGGGCGCATTATCAATATTCAAATTTATTCTGCTTTTCTACTCTTCAAAAATTACATGAGCATTGTCCCGAAAAATCTTTTTTTCTTCAGGACTCTTATAAATTATTTCCCTTCTCCCAACCACAATTTCTATTCCCGGTTCCTCTACCGCAAGATCAACCTGGCGAAAAACATCCCCTCTAGAAGAACACGAAAATACCGGATAACAAAAACCGTCAAATCCGAAAACTTCCAAACTCTCTTTCTTTTCCGCGTAGAAAAAAACCTGTTCCAACTTGCCGGCTCTCCCTAGAGAAAATAACTTATATCCTCCGGTCGAAGCCTCTCTTGATATTTCTCCATTAACGATAGCCATTTTCTTTCTCCTTTCCTAAAAACCGAGCCGCTTTCGCAACTCTTCCATTTTTTTCTTTTTTAATTCCAAATCACGGCAACGATTTTCCAGTTTTTTTCCTTTGGCATCTGAATTTTTAATCCGTTGCTCGAGAAAATAAATTTTTTCCTGAGCATCCACAAGTTCCCGCATTTCTGGATTCATTTCTTCGTAAGTTTCCATCGCTTCTTTCTTCCTTTCTTTTTTAATTTTCAAAGTTCTAAAAACAAAATCTCTCCGTTTTAGGCGGAGAGTTTATGTTTTCTTTTTGATTTTTCTATTAAAACTTCCCGCCTCTTTGAGATACTGCTAAAAGTACAAGAACGAGCAAGTTTTTAATTGAAAAAATCATTATAAAAAATAATATCACAGTCTACACAAGAAAATCAACTATGCCAACTCAAAACCTGCATAACCATCATTCCCCCTCTTTCTTCTAAAAATTTTTCCTTAGCCTCAATGCCGGAATAAGATCCTTCCGGTGTTTTGATGGTTACTCCCTCCTTTTTTATTTCTTCCATTATTTTCCACACAAGTTTTTCTTCTCCTTTTACGGAAAAAGTGTTTCCGTTCAAAGATGGAATTTTGATTCCAATCTCTTCAAGCTCTTCTCTTTTCTTTGTCGTTAAACAAACTTCCGCCACTTGAAAAATTCTGTTCTTGAAATTTCCATAAACCAACAAATATTCAGACATTGTCTTTCTCCTTTTTATCTCGTCATAGACGGATTTTTTTCAAAGTTCAAAAAAACTCCCGCGCTGGGCGGGAGTTTTGATTTTTTTTACTTAACATTTAAAAATAAAAACTTCTGCCCGGCTCGGGATATCTAAAGTAAAATCCGAAAGCAAAAAATTTTTGATTTCTGACCATTGCAAAAATTATAGCCAAACCACTTTTAAAGTCAATCGCTAAATCTCTATAGCTAATACTCGATAATCTAAAAAAAGCCTTGGATATAACCAAGGCTAAAACATACTACTTTTCAATCTGTCGCTCCCACCACTAACCATGAACATGAAACGAGACGAGAACTCTTATAATCATTAGGAATAATAATATACTTTTCTAGCTCGCCTCTTCCCTTCTTAAATTCAACCCCGACAATTTTCACTAATTTTTTCCCTCCAGGAATCTCCACTTCCCATTCCATAGGATAAACACTGCCATCATCTAAAATTCTCTCGCTAAAAACAGTCCCCCTCACAAAACCAACAAAACCAAATTTATACACCACCATTTCATGAATAAAATAAATCGAACAAAAAAGAAATAATGCGACAATAAAAAATCCGATAGCATTACCAAAATTCTTTTCAATGATATTAGAAATGGCGAAAATAACTGCAAAAAATCCTAAAAATAAAAACAGCACGATACAAAGTATTGTTATAATGAGCATCTTCTTTCCTCCACATTACAGATTTTATTTTTCAATGATTCTTCTTATCTTATATACTAAAATAATTTTTTTGTCAACAAGAAAATTCCCTCTTCTTCTTTTTTTCTGAAGCCTAAGCTTCGCTGTCTTTTAAGGTTCTAAATAAAAACACCCCTTTTATAAGACGGCTTCTTTTTCAAAAAACAAAAACTGCCCCTAAAAAAAGATTTTAATGTTTATAATGGTTATACTTCTTCACTATTCTTTCATTTTTTATTATCACGCCCCTTTTTTAAAAAAAATCAATTTTGCTAACTTAATGTTTAAAAATTATAATATGTCCGTATGTCATTTATTCATCTTCACACTCATTCCCACTATTCTCTTCTGGATGGTCTGGCTAAAATAGACGATCTCATTAAAGAAGCTAAAAATCTGGGTATGGATTCTTTGGCTGTCACCGACCATGGCAATCTTTATGGCGCTCTCGAATTTTATAAAAAAGCCAAGAAAGCCGGAATAAAACCTATCATTGGTATTGAGTCTTATCTTGCTCCAACTAGCCGTTTTGAAAAAAATTCCTCCGTCGGAAAATATTTTCATCAGCTTATGCTGGCTGAAACTGAAGAAGGATGGAAAAATATAATTAAACTTTCCACCTTGGCTCATCTTGAAGGTTTCTATTACAAACCAAGAATTGATAAAGAACTCCTAAAAAAATATAATCGGGGCATTATTGCCACCTCTTCATGTCTGGCTGGAGAAATTCCACAACTAATTCTAAGCAAAAAATATGAAGCTGCTGAAAAAGCGGTTCAAGAATTCAAAGAAATATTCGGACCGGAAAATTTTTTTCTGGAACTTCAACATCATCCGAACATCAAGGAACAAATTGAAGTCAATAAGATTATTGAAGAACTTTCCAAAAAAACAGACACTCCGCTCATTGCCACTCAAGACATTCACTACGCCAAAAAAGAAGATTCGGAATATCATGATATTCTTCTTGCTGTTCAAACCGGCAATAAAATTGGAGATAGCGACCGCATGTCTTTCCGTATGGACGATTTTTCCATGATTTCTGAAAAAGAAATTTCTGATACTTTTAAACATGTTCCGGAAGCAATCTTAAATACGGGAAAAATTGCCGATCGCTGCCACGTTGAATTCAAACTCGGCGTTCCTCTTCTTCCTAAATTTCCTCTTCCGGAAAACTTCTCTGATGATTTTTCTTATCTCGAATATCTCACGCAAAACCGTCTTAAAAACCGCTTTCCAAATCCTGATGAAAATACTTTAAACCGCCTTGATTATGAATTGAAAGTTATTAAACAAACCGGTTATGCCGGTTATTTTCTCATCGTTCAGGATTTTATTAACTGGGCTAAAGATCGTGGCATAGCTGTCGGTCCTGGTCGCGGTTCCGCTGCTGGCAGCTTAGTCGCTTTCATTTTAAATATTACCGATATCGATCCGCTAAAATATGACCTTCTTTTTGAACGTTTTCTTAATCCTGAACGTATTCAAATGCCCGACATTGACGTCGACTTTGCCGACACTCGTCGCGACGAAGTTTTAGGTTATGTCAGAAGTAAATATGGAGAAGATCACGTCGCTCAAATTATCACTTTCGGAACTATGGCTGCTAAAGCCGCTATTCGCGATGCTGGCCGCGCTCTCGGTTTAAGTTATAGTTTTTGCGACAAAATTGCTAAATTCATTCCTTTTAACTCTAATCTCAAAGACGCTCTTGATTCTATTCCGGAATTAAAAGAAATGTATCAAAACGATAAAGACGCTAAAAAAGTTTTAGATGCCGCAAGACACTTGGAAGGCGTCGCTCGCCACGCTTCCGTGCACGCCTGCGGCACCGTGATTTCTCCGGAACCTCTCACTGAATATCTTCCGCTTCAACGCTCTCCTCAAGACGAAAATGCTATAATCACTCAGTTTGAAATGCATGCCGTAGAAGACTTGGGACTTCTCAAAATGGACTTTTTAGGACTAAAAAATCTTACGATTATCGAAGAAACCATAAAACTTATTAAAGATTTCAAAGGATTAGACCTGAATATATCTAATCTCCCCCTAGACGATAAAAAAACCTACGAACTTCTTCAATTAGGAGACACAACGGGAGTTTTTCAATTTGAATCAAGTGGTATGCGCCGCTATTTGCGCGAATTAAAACCGACTGAATTCGAAGACTTAATCGCTATGGTTGCTTTATATCGACCTGGACCGATGGAACTTATTCCTGATTATATTGAAAGAAAACACGGCCGTCAGCCTGTCACCTATCTTGATCAAAAACTCGAACCGATTCTGAAATCAACCTATGGCATCGGCATCTATCAAGAACAAATGATGAGAATAGCCCGCGATCTTGCCGGTTTTTCTTTGGGTGAAGCCGACACTTTAAGAAAAGCTATCGGTAAAAAAATAAAAGAGCTTCTTGATGAAATGCGCGAAAAACTCCTGGAAGGTATGATAAAAAACAATATTCCGGAAAAAACCGCCAAAGCCATTTGGGAACTTTTTCCGCCATTTGCTCGTTATGGTTTTAACCGCTCCCATGCCGCCTGTTATGCTTTAATCGGCTACCGCACCGCTTTTCTTCGCGCCAAATATCCGGTTGAATTTATGACTTCTCTTCTTAATGCCGAACTATCCGATATCGACCGCCTTTCTTTTCTAACCACGGAATCTAAAAAATCCGGCATCGATATTCTTCCTCCAAACATTAATAAAAGCTCCGAAAAATTTTTACCGGAAGAAGAAAATATCCGCTTTGGTCTTCTTGCTGTAAAAAATGTCGGCAAAGGCATCGTTAATGCTATTATCGAAGAACGCGCGCGAAATGGAGAATTTTCTTCTTTTACCGATTTTCTAAATCGCGTCAAACACAAAGATCTCAATAAAAAATCTTTGGAAAGTTTATTGAAATGCGGCGCTTTTGATTCTTTAAATATCGAAAGAGGCCTCGCTCTCGCTAATATCGAAAATATTATTAAATTTCTTTCGGCCAGCCGAAAGAATAATAACAGCAGTTCTTCTTCTCTTTTTGGCTCTTCTTCTATTGGCTCTGGCTTTTTGAAATTTGAACCCGCTCCGCCTGTCTCCACAAAAGAAAAATTAACTTGGGAAAAAGAACTTCTTGGTTTCTATGTTTCCGAACATCCCTTAGAACAGCACGCTGAAAAACTTAAAAAATATGGCGTTAAAAAGCTAAAAGAAGCCGCCGCTTTTAAAAATCAACGCTTAAATATACGAATTGCCGGCGCTATTTCGCAAATCAAACGTTTTATAACTAAAACCGGACAGCCAATGCTTTTCGTCACAATCGTCGATAAGGAAGATCCTCTCGAAATGCTTGTTTTCCACGATACTATTTCAAGAAATCCGGAAATTTGGAAAGAAAACAATATCATTCTCGCCGAAGGACGCATGTCTTGGAAAACCGACGACCCCAAATTTATCTGCAATAAAGTGATGGAACTCTAACCTTTTAACAATAATTTTAATAATATTAATCGCTCTTTTTATGATTATTCTTTAAAAAAATACTTGAAGCTGCTTTAAATTGAGAATATATTATAAAGAATATGTCTAAACAAAAATCATCTCAAAATTTAGAAAAAATCCGCCACTCTCTTTCTCATCTTTTAGCCGCCGCTGTTTTGGAAAAATGGCCCGAAGTTAAACTCGGTATTGGTCCCGTCATCGAAGACGGCTTTTATTATGATTTTTTATTTTCTGAAAAAATCTCCGAAAAAGATTTGGAAACATTTGAAAAAGAAATGCGGGAACTTATCAAACAAAATCTTTCTTTTTCTTCTAAAATAATTTCCTCCGCTGAAGCTACTAAACTTTTTAAAAATCAACCGTTCAAACTTGAACTTATTGAAGAACTTAAAAAATCCAAACAAAAAATTTCCGTTTATCAAACCGGCAATATTTTTACCGACCTTTGCGCCGGTCCTCACGTCAAAAACACCAAAGAAATTCCCTTGGATGGATTCAAACTCTTAAAAATCTCCGGCGCCTACTGGAAAGGAAACTCCGATAATGAAATGTTGACCCGCATCTACGGCCTCGCTTTTTCCTCCAAAAAAGAACTGGAAGAAAAAATAAAACAACTGGAAGAAGCCGAACGTCGCGATCATCGCAAACTCGGTCAGGAACTTGATCTTTTTATTTTTTCCGATTTAGTTGGTCCCGGTCTTCCTATTTACACCGAACGCGGTTTTATTGTTCGTAAAGAAATCTGCGACTATTCCCGCTTTCTTCGCTCCGAAA